>JARRQC010000100.1:0-13715 GCA_037382165.1 bacterium
TCTCTGTCATCGCTGCCGTGATCGGTGTCATCATACCGGTGAATAATTATTTCGAAGCCAAAAAGAAAGAGATGATCCCAACCCTGAACAGCGAGATCATCGACCTGGTGGATAAGCTGAACGATTCCGTGGAAAGGGAACAGGAAAAGGCCATTGTAATGTTATCCTATTACGGACTGGATGCCGTACCAATGTTGCTTTACAGGCTGGAAATGGTAGGAGAGTCGGAAAGTGAACGATTGATACAGGCCATCAAGAATGCTTATGAAGACAATCCTGAAGGTGTGATGACCGCCATATTAAAAGCATTTTCAGAGGAATTTGAAAAGAATTATAAGAAAAGGGACCTCGACGAAATCGGTTATTATCCGAAATTTGACAACTATATACGACTTTTACGAAAACTTGACCTCCAGAAAAGTGAGGAGAAAATGATCCGCAACCAGTTTGAAGAGTTTGAAGAAAAAATTCCGGAGGCCGGAAGTGACGACTTTAAATTTATTTTTACTGAAGATATCAATAAACTATGTGCTACTTTTGATATGGACAGTATTCACACAGGTTTCTGAATTTTAGATCATGTATCACAAAAGCGAACTCGTCAACCTTTATCAGTTGATCATCCGGACCAGCTTATTTCTGCTGTTTCTGATACCGGGTATCTCTTTGAATTTATTCGCCCAGTCGGATTCAAAGATCTTGTTGGTATACGTTGAACTGAACAATAGTGATTGTGACGAAGGTTGCAAGGAGGCTACACGCGAATTCCGTGAACTATTCAAAAACACCATTTCATCCTCCGGCCTTTTCCGGGAAGTCATGTCACATACCATCTACGACCGCAGGGAAAAAGCGAATTCCTTTATTACTTATTGCCGGCAGAAAGGCATACTGTACTATATGCTGAGCCGTGTAGTTGAAAAAAGAGACCTGAATGGCAACAAGAAATACAGCATGGAATTCAGGATGTATGACCTGGGAAATAACCATATCGAGAATCCCAACCTCAGCTTTGACATCAACCTTTCCCAGCCTGGATCAAGTAATGATAAGATAATTAGCGTGTTACAATCGGAAATCAATCACTTCAATAAAAACAACTACAAATTCAAGGAAGTGGTCAAAGTGGAGAGCTTTAAGGATATGTCGGCGAGCGGAAACAATCCGCATATCGAAGAATTTCCGCATCACCTGGCAGAAAAACTGAACTCCACCAACACAACCAACCAGAAATTCTATTACCTCTACGTTCCGCAAGGAGTCAATGAGCAACTGGAAGACTACTTCATATCCGGACAGATCAAGATCATCGAGGAGAATGATTCGCTGCAGGTTGTTTTTTGGATGAACAATAAGAACAATGTGGTCAGTATACTTATTGACGATGATTACTGGGATCCGAATGAACCCGGATACTTATTGATCCCTTCACTCCGCTTTCATCAAGTTCTCAAAACCAAATTTTCGAGGAGAGTATTCCGGCCCTGATCAAACTGGGTTTTATGGGCCAGAAAGACATCGTGTTTACAGAACAGGATGACACGAGGGCCATGAAAGGGAAGCAAAGCAAGTCTGAGGATTTTTCATCACAGCAGATTTATAAGAACAATGCGACAGATCTCAGCAGGGAAGCGGATATGATTATCTACGGGGACTATTCCTTTACATCGGAGGAGATCTATATCATCCCAAAACTGTATGACCTTCGGAACAATAAGAACTATACCTTACAATCCGTGCGCATCACTGATCACCAGCAAAAATTCAGCCTGACCAGATTTGATAACATGGTAGCTGAATACCGGGACCGCATCAAATCCCTGAAGAAGTCATCCCTTAATCTTGAAAAAATGGCCCTGGTATGGGAAAAACGAGAAGGCCAGGAGATCTCAAGTTATGACAGGTCACTGTATCGCAGCCTGGTAATAGATGCCACAAAGTTGGCTGACACCATCAGTTCCATTGAAGTCATGAACTGGGAATTGATCGAACCCCAATACCTTAACAACGAATCTTATGCGGGTACGGCAAAAGACCTGGGTGTGGATATTATCTATGCGATCTATTTCGAACCGGTCTCGGAATTCGATATAAAGGTCTCTGCCGAAGTATTCACAGACGGCAGCACCTATCCTGCCTTTGCATTTGAATTCGACCTTATCGATGAATTAACGGTGGATCGCGACATTGTCGAAGACCTTTACCAGATGCTCAGCGATATTGAAATAAGTGACAGCTTCGACTTTTCACGCTTATCCATTGACCTGAATGAACCGCATGAGCTGGAACAGCGTGGTTATGAATTCTACAAGGAAGGAAAATACTACCTCTCCAATCTTGCCTACCGAAAAGCTTATGAAAACTCATCGGAAGTCTATTTCAATGCCTACCAAACCTATATGTTCGGTGAAAATTTTTATCAAACCGGGCAGACAGAAAGGGCACTGAGATATTTTTATAAGGCACTCGACATTCAATCAGACTATCATTTTGCCTGGTGGGGTATTGCCTTTGTTAAATTTGAAACAGGTGATTATGTCGGTGCGACAAATGCTTTCCTGAAAGTAGAAGAAATAAACCCCGAATATGAGAAAGGCACCGTGCAATACAATATTGGTCTTTCGGCATATGAATCGGAGCAGTATGAACTGGCGATGCAGTACTTCGAAAAAGCACTGGAACTTGAATACAAAAAGCCTGAAGACGCTTACTATTATGTCGCACTGATTTACGAAAGCCAAATGGATTACGAGGGAGGGATTGCCTATTTCAATGCCCGGCGAGCCGACAAACCGGATGTTTATTCCATTAATGTATATCTCGCCTATTTTTATTTTGTCGCTGGTGAAGATGCGCTTTATACAGGGAATTACGAAAAGACCATGCAATACATGGATGAAGCGGAACGTATTTACGCCAATGAACTAAACTACGATGATTATACTTACAGCCTGATCAGTGACATCACTTACTACCGCTTACTGGCCGCACTTTACCTCAATAATTATGAACAGGCCTACAAGATCACCGAGACAGGGATAGCGGAAGGTGACTTTGATCCATCCACCATATATCGCGACAACGGTACAGAACTGACTTTCGTTACCTCAGATGACGATCGGGCGAGATTCGAGGAGATCATTCGCTATTACAAGCGGCATGCAGATGTGAACCCCTCGGATACAGCCATTGATAACATTTATAACTCCATAGGCTATTACTATTCCTTGCTCGGGGATATCGATGCCGCTGCGATTTATTTCGAAAAAGCGCTGGAAAGTGATCCGGAGAACCTGACCGCCCAGATGAATATGATGGAGCTTTACCTTGTTCTAAAAGATTACAACAAAGTCAGGGAAAAAGCAGAAACAATCCTGAATTCAGCATTGATGCGCAGCGAATTGGAAAACAACAGCGGAAACCGGACCCTGTTCCATTTCCTGCTGTTCAGTGAAGAGGTAGCCACCGGCAAAGCGTATGCAGCGGATCAGCAGTCATTCACTGATGCCATGAATGAAGAAGATTTCTCGACCGGCTGGGACTTTTCACTTTACCTGGAATGGTTGGAAGGACTCAGCAGGGACAAGAAAAAATTACTGTTTGAAAACTATCAGCTATTAGAGGAGCGCATTAAAAGATCATCTTCACAATCAACAGGTACGGTAAGGGGCTGAAAATCATTAAAAAGACCGACAAAACAAGATGGATGATCGCAACTCTGATTGTAACCGACGAACACTGTTGATGATTATCAACTGAATAGAGAAGCCGACCGTCTCATTCATCCTCCCTTGTAAAAGGCACAAACCTTACCGGCAACATATTTCGCTTCCTTACCTTGCCGTTGACCTTTTCCACCAATACCAGGTATTGCATGCCAAATTCAGGTCCCACGGGAAGGATCATGATGCCGCCCTCGTTTAACTGATCGAAAAGCAAAGGTGGTATCTCTTCGGCTGCTGCCGTGACAATGATCTTGTCGAAAGGGGCATATTCCGGCCAGCCAAAATAGCCGTCACCTCCTTTCACATGCACATTATCATAACCCATCTGTTCCAGGCGGTCTGCGGCTTGTATGGCCAGTTCATCCACGATCTCAACAGTAAATACGCTGTCCGCGATCTCACCCAGTATGGCAGCCTGGTAACCTGATCCGGTACCGATCTCAAGTATCTTGTCATCGGGCTGCGGATCAATCGAGGCGGTCATATAGGCTACAATATAAGGCTGGGAAATGGTCTGGCGGTAACCGATGGGTAAAGGGCCGTCTTTGTAAGCACTGCTCCACAAGTAATCCGGTATGAACAAATGGCGGGGAACTTTCCGCATGGCATCCAGCGTCGCGGGGTGTGTTATACCACGGTCTTCAATCTGCCGGCGAACCATATCATTTCTTTCCATTTTAAAATCCTGGTTTTGTCCAAAAATAAAAGCCTGGCACCCAAGCACCATTGCAACAATCATCCCTGTCGATAACCATTTATTTACCATGATGAGTTTCACTAAATTACAAAAAACACCGTGAATATCAAAACGTTAATCTAATATTTATTATTTTCAGGAGGCGTTTGGGATAGGATTATGAAATACACCAGGCCATCATATATTCGGGCATTTAAAGAAGGGACCCTGAGGGAATCCAGGATTTTCATGCAAAGCGCATTGCATGATTGCACACTTTGCCCGCGAAAATGTAAGGTGGATCGTTACACTGCTCCAAAGGGAGAATGTAGAACCGGACTGCAGGCTGTTGTATCCAGCGCCGCACCTCATTTTGGTGAAGAGGCACCTCTGGTTGGTCAACAAGGTTCCGGTACCATTTTCTTTACCCACTGTAATCTCCATTGCAATTTCTGCCAGAATTTTGATATCAGCCACGAAGGGATCGGAGAAACAGTCAGCGATGAGCAGCTCGCCCATTTGATGCTATATCTTCAACAAAGGGGTTGTCATAATATCAACCTGGTAACGCCATCGCACGTTGTGCCCCAGATCATCAGTGCACTTGAGCTGGCTGTGGAAGCCGGACTGTGCATACCCCTCGTGTACAATACCAGCGGATATGATGAGGTAAAGACGCTGGAGAAGCTGGAAGGCATAGTGGATATTTACATGCCCGACCTCAAATTCCTGGACCGCCACATCGCCTCGAGGACATGCCGTGCCGGGGACTACCCTGCCATTGCCAGAAAAGCGATCCTGGAGATGTATCGCCAGGTAGGGCATCTCCAGCGTGACGACAGGGGTATTGCTTTTCGCGGATTGCTGGTCCGGCATCTGGTCATGCCCGGTTATACGGAGGATTCGAAAGAAGTCTTAAGTTTCATTGCGGAAGAAGTTTCACCTGAAACCTATGTGAACATCATGCCACAATACCGTCCGGCGGGTGAACTTTCAAATACTACAGAATTGGACCGTCCGCTCGAATACGATGAATATACCCGCGCTGTAGAATATGCAAAGGAGATTGGCCTGACAAACCTGTTGTAAGTCAGAAATTGAGGGAAAGTTGGAGCGTGAAGTTACGCGGCGGATATATATCGCCGGGCCGGCCCATCTATTCCTTGTTGAACAGGTTTTTCACGATGAAACCGACCCGGGCGGATGGATGGAAAAGGTAAGACAGCCTGGCATCGAATACAATGGCACCCCGGTCATTCTCTTCGCGGTAGTCTTTCAGGCCCGGAAAGATCTCCTGCCCCAGTATCTTTTCCTCAAATGCGGCATCGATACGTTCCATATAACTGCGGTAAATAAAACTGATGCCAGCAGTGATCTTTGCAAATTGAAAAGAAACATCCCCCTTGAACGAATGCCTGTAACGGTATTTCAATATCTGTTCACCCAGCGTATCGTTTGAGAGGTCCAGGGGATTCATATAGGTGTATCCCATGAAAAGGGTCAGCGGTAAGCGGCCGATTTTACCATCGCCTCTCAGTTCTACATCGAAACCGTTAATCCTGGCCCTGCCAACATTCAGCGATTTGAAACCCACATGATCCAGTGTTGGAAACTCCACCGAATCAGGCTTATACACGCCAAATGTAAATTCTATCATGTTGCTGTATTCCGTCCAGAAGGCGGCCAGGTCGAGAAAAGCACTCCAGTTGTTGATCCTAAAACCCTGTTTTACGCCCATTTCAGCACTCCATCCCGTCTCCGATTGCAGGGCCGGGTTGGGAAATACGTTCAGTGCTCCGAGGCTAGTCGCGGTATGCCTTTCGGCGATGGAAGGGAAACGGTAACCCTGCCCGTAGGATGCCCGGATGAAGGTCTGTTCGGCGGCCTGGTAATTCAACCCGGCACGGACAACCGTACCCGATTCCTTATCGGTATTGTCCATGCTGTTTTGTTCCCATCTCAGGCCAAGGGTGGCAGACAACCTTTCAAAGAATTTGTAATCAGCCTGGGCAAAGAGGGCCAGGCTGGTGCTTTGATGATCTCCGTATAAATTGGCATTGGCCAGACCGAATGTACCGGCGATCCCTGCAGTGAGGCTGAGACCATAGACAAAAGTCTTCTGGTACTGGTATTCACCATAAATCAGGTCAGACGCATTGTCATTTTCCGGATTCGCATCAAAATTGTTGGTCACCCGGTAGTATCTTGACCGGAAACTGTGCTTGCTGTCTTTTGCCCCATGATAGATGATCCAGGGATCGACATTCAGACGGATGCCCTTGTGGATATTTACCGCCTGTTCATTTTGCAAAAAAGCGCCCGAATCGGCATCGATCCAGATCAGGAAATCAGACCTGTGCTGCCACTGGAAACTTGTCCCTATACCGTAAGATAATCCATTCACCTTTCCGGGACGATATCGAATGCGGGCATTCAGCCTGAGCTGTTCCCCGAAGTTATCGCGGCGATAGCCCTGATCAAAATAACCATTTCCTCCCACAACCAGGTCTAATCGTCCTATTTTTCGGGCATGACTGAAATTCGCCCCGGCAAAAAGCGGGAGATCATCCCACCACCATGACATTTCCTGACGTTCGGGCTTTTGGTATAAACCTCCCCAGAGCGTAAGCTTTGTTTCCGGTTCCAGGCCGGGCCACTTCCTCCGGATGTTGATCACCCCATTCAACGCAGATGATCCGTACAAAGCAGAGGAAGCGCCTTTCAATACTTCAACCTGTCCTATTTCCTCCACGGGCAGGAAGTTCCATTTCACATCACTTTCCGCAGCAGTCAGCATAGGCAGATCATCGACAAGCACGGATACGCGGCTTCCGGCACCGTAGCTGTATCCTCCCCCACCCCGGATCGAAGCCTGGCCATCCAAAATGTCAAGGCCGGGCATATAGTTTAGGGTATAATCCAGATCGACCGTATTGATGCTCCGGATAAATGCGGGTTTCATGACGCTCATCGAAACCGACACATCGGAAAGCCTTTGTTCATACCTCCCCGCGGTAATCACGGCCACGTCCAGATCGACAGCTTGCGGAAGAAGCGAAAATGTTAGATGAAAATGCTGTCCCTCAGTAAGATATAAATCGTAGTAACCGGTACGATACCCGATATACGAAAAGGTAAGATGGTATTCACCCGGAGGTATCGCCAACTGAAAAAATCCCTCCTCATTGGTGGATGCCCCGTAAGTCTTGTTCGCATCAATATTTACTTCTGACAACCCCTGACCAGTGAGGGAATCTTTTACATAACCGGTAATCATCGTCTGCTGGGACCGGAGTGACCCGGTCAGGGCCGCGGTAAGCAGCGTAAGCAGCCCGTATCGAAGAAAGGAGTGAAACAGGATCACGAATGCGGCTCAGTTGGTGACATGCTATTCAATTTTAGAAATCAGCCTTGAGTGCTTCCGTTTATCCTGCACCACACTGAGAAAGTATAAGCCGGAAGGCAGTTCCTGCAGGGAAAGGTGAATATCCTGGGTTGCTCCTGTTGTATTCCATTGCCTTGAAAAGACAACCCTTCCTGTCAAGTCATAGATATGAATATCTACCGGCTCATTCAAATCCTCTGACAATCTCACCAGTAGTTTGTCATGAAAAGGATTCGGAAAAACACCGCTGATTAATCCGCTTTCTTCCCTGATATTGCTTGAACCTTCCTTTACTTCCAGTGAAAGAGAAGTGGAATCAGTCAGGGTAAAGATATTTACCGGGTCGCCAGCAATCAGTGCATACAGGTCTACCACAATTTTCAATGGATATTCTCCCGGTGGCGAGGTGGTCTGACCGGAGAAAAGAATACAATAATAGATTCCAGCCATGAATTCATCATTTTCTGCGTTGGTAACCCAGCTTATCCCTGCGGGAAGACCTTCAACAGCTATAAGGGTAATATGGTGAAGGTCAAAATTGAGGTTTAACGTATCTATTTCAGATGGGGGCAGCATGGTGATCTCCTGGTGATACGCCGTATTTACAAAAACTGGTGCCAGGGTATCGGGGCAAATTTCGCCGTTGTTTTCAGGGTCGGGGCAACTGACCTCATCCCCAGGTGTGCATTGCGCGGTCATCAACCAGGGAATGCAGACAAAAGCGGCCAGAAGTGCTGCCAAATGATACTTGATTTTCATAGCGGAGGTAATTATGTCTTTTTAACTGCTATCAAATATAAACCAATACTGCCCTCTTGTTATACATCTGTAATGAACAATACAGGGCTTATAAGTATAGGTCGGCCATGAAAGCTTCTTATGTTCTTTTGTTACTTTTGTTATCAGTACAAAATCTCTCCTTTGAATAGAGCTTTTCTTAAAATAGGCGCTTTTTTACTTGTCATTTGGTTGATCTCAGGATGTTCCGTAAAGAAATACCTTAACGAGGGGGATTACCTTGTCTCAAAATATAAACTTCAATACACCCATAAGCCTGAAGAAATCAAATCCTCCGACCTGCGATCGTTTTTCAAACCAAAACCCAATGCCAGTTTTCTGGGCTCACGATGGAAATTGCATAATTATTATAAAGCCCAGGAAAAGCCGACAAAATTC
This sequence comes from bacterium, assembly GCA_037382165.1. Taxonomy (GTDB): domain Bacteria; phylum Bacteroidota; class Bacteroidia; order Bacteroidales; family F082; genus JAADID01. The sequence goes on from JARRQC010000100.1 coordinate 8,963, forward strand.
AACAAATGGCTTGAAAGGAGTGTGGGGGAGTACCCGGTTCTATATGATGAAGACGCGGCAGAGCGAATCAGGTATAAAATCCAAAAATACCTGGACAATATCGGATTTTTCCATTCATCGGTAAGCTTTGAAGTCAATTTCGGTAAAAAAACCGCCGAGCTCATTTATACTGTCAAACCCGCTGAACCCTATAAGATTAAAAAGATCACCTATGAAATTCCTGACACATTGGTTCGCTCCTTTTTCAACAGCGAATTGAAGAAAACCCTGATCAGTGAAGGAGACATCTATAACGCCTACACCCTGGATAATGAACGAGACAGGATTACCGACTTGTTGCGTGACAACGGTTATTATTATTTCAACCGAAATTATGTGCAGTTCATCATTGACAGCAGTTTCAGATCACATACGATGGATCTGGAACTGAAGATCAATAATGTCAAAACCACCATGAAAGATGGGCAGGGGGAATCACAACAGCGAAATCACCGAAGATATTTCATTAAATCCGTATATGTCATACCTGACTGGAAACCCACCTACCAGCGTCCCTTTGATACCGTGTACCATACGATAAAGTACTGGAATGACACCACCAATTACCGTTACACCTTTCTGCTGGACGAGAAGAAAAGGCTGAAACCCGCCGCCTTCAACTCCACCATCAAGATCAAACCGGGCAAGCCCTATTCATCAACAGCACTGCAGCGTACCTACAGGGGATTATTCAATTTCGGTATTATTCGCACAGCGACCATAACCTATGATACCACAAATGCTGGCGCTGCCCCTGACGGTTCCCACCAATACATGTATTCCACCATTCAAATGCAAACCGCCAAACTGAATACCTTTCAGGCTGAACTGGAAGGCACAAATTCAAGCGGTGACCTGGGCATTCGTGGCAATGTCATCTACTCCAACAGGAATATCTTTAAAAAAGCAGAGATCTTCAGTATCCGCTTTAACGGTGGTTTTGAAGCCCAAAGCGTTTCAGGACCAGTCGAAACGGGGAGTAGCGGCGGGGTATTTAACACCTTTGAAGCGGGTTTCAGCGGAAATATTTTCTTTCCCCGTTTTCTCTTTCCCTGGCAACTTATCAAATTCAACCAGCGATATACACCCACTACCAATGTAAATTTTGGATTTAACTACCAGCGCCGCCCCAATTACACAAGGAATATAACCAACCTGGATCTTGGATACTCATGGGATCAAAATCTCCAGGTCAAGCACATCCTGACGCCGATTACCATTAATTATGTAAATATTTCCCCCACAGCTGAATTTGATTCTATCATACAGAAAGAACCCAACCAGCGGCTCAGGGAACAATACTCCGATCACCTTATCGCGGGATTCAGCTATAGTTTTATTTTCAATAATCAAAACCTGAGGGTGCTAAAACACTTCAACTATGTAAGGACCAATATTGAATCCTCGGGGAACCTGCTTTATGGGATCAACAGCCTTTTGGGTTCTTCAAAAAATGAAGACGGTTTCTACAAGGTCGGAGGGGTCAGGTATGCGCAATATGTGCGCTGGAATGTTGATTTCAGACATTATTACTACTTTCTCGACAAAGACCAGAGCCTGGTGTTTCGTTTTCTGTTTGGAATTGCCATACCCTATCTCAACTCTAACCAGGTACCCTATGAGAAGGGCTTCTTTGCCGGCGGGGCCAACGATATGAGAGGTTGGCAGTTCAGGACACTGGGACCTGGCGGCTATTCAGGTACCAATGATTATGAGCGTGTGGGTGACGTCCAGATCCAGGGGAATGTTGAATACAGGTTTACAATTTATAAAGCCCTGAAAGGCGCTTTTTTTGCTGATGTCGGGAACATCTGGACATTGACGGACAACTCTATCTCATCAGATACACTCAATACCTATCCTGATGGTAATTTCCTTTGGGACACCTGGTACAGGCAGCTGGCAGTGGATGCCGGATTTGGTCTGCGGCTTGATTTCCAATTCTTTATTTTCAGACTGGACATGGCCATTCCCGTCATTGATCCTGCTTACTGGAGGGAAGGCAACAACATCCGACTGCCTATTGAATGGAACAGAACCGTATTCAATTTTGGCATCGGTTACCCATTCTAAAATATTTCCAGGCTCATGGACCGGCAGGAACTAAAACATATTTTCACGCAGCAACTCCCTTTTGATCCTACCCGGGACCAGCAGGAAGCCATACATCATATAGCCGCCTTTGAACTCAGCACACGGGAAAATCCCGTGTATATCCTGAGGGGATATGCGGGAACGGGAAAGACGAGTCTGATGAGTGCGTATGTGCGGGTCCGGAAAAAAACAGGTAAAAAGTTTGTATTGCTTGCACCCACAGGTCGTGCTGCTAAAATTCTGGCAGCCTATACGGGTGAAAAAGCGTATACCTTGCACCGGCAGATATACCAGTTCACGATAGGTAGCGGGGATACCGGCAGGATAAGCCTCGCACCAAATGTCTACAGCAATACTGTCTTTATTGTTGATGAAGCATCCATGATCGGTGAAGGAGGCGATGGTGATAGTATATTTAACCGGCGCAGCTTACTCGACGACCTGATAAGCTATGTATTTTCCAAAGCGAACAATAAACTTTTACTTGTCGGAGATACGGCACAGCTACCTCCCGTCGGGCTCAACATCAGCCCCGCACTTGACCTGAACTACCTTAAAAAGGGATTTCCGGTCACCGCTTTTTCATTCGAGATGCAACAGGTAAAAAGACAATCCCTCGAATCGGGCGTACTCCTCCATGCTACAGACCTGCGCGATAGGATCAGGAAAAACAATACCGAACTCCCTTTTTTCCAATCCGGATTATTTAAGGGAGATATATTCCGGATCACCAACGGTTATGAATTGGAAGAATTACTGATTCAAAACTTCTCCGGAAAAAACCTTGAACGGGGGATTGTGGTTTGCCGCACAAACAAGAGGGCCAACCTGTTCAATCAGCAGATCAGGGGACAGATCCTGCAATACGAAAATGAGATAGAGGGAGGCGATTTCCTGATGGTGGTGAAGAATAATTATTACTGGCTGGATGAAAATTCAAAGGCGGGATTTATTGCCAACGGCGACCTGGTGCGACTGGTAAGAATAGTAAAAACAGAGTCGATGTATGGATTCCCTTTTGCAGATGTTGAAATAGAACTTCTTGATTATCCGGAAGAAAAAGAAATGACCGTAAAAATTATACTGACCACGCTGACCACTGACGGGCCTGCCCTCAGCACCGGTGACCATAAAAAACTTATGGAAGCCATCGAAGAAGACTATATGGACATCCCCGAACGAAGAAAAAGGCTCGGTAAGATCGCTAAGAATCCCTGGTACAACGCACTCCAGGTCAAATTCGCCTATGCCATGACCTGCCATAAAACTCAGGGCGGACAATGGCCTGCAGTTTTTATTGACCAGGGATATCTGACGGATGAAATGATCAATAAGGAATACCAGCGATGGCTATATACCGCCCTGACACGGTCCACGGACAAAGCTTTCCTGGTAAACTTTCGTGAAGAATTTTTTGATTAATGCGTATATTTATTTCCGGAAAACTGTCCCCATGGAAAGAACCTTGATTTCGATATCCCTTTTCCTGTTGTCGGCCGCACTTATTGCGCAATCGGGCACACGCTATCAAACCTATCAATCTGTTATGACCATTATGGCATCCAAAAACGGAATTGTTGATCAGTGGAAGAATGACCAATTGAATGTTGTACTCGACTACAAAACAGGAGAGTTTTTACTTAAACTCACCAATACCGATTTTGCCAGCAACCGAACAGGACAGGAAGAAACCGGGCTTGACCGGTATGAATATAAGCTTCAGGGCATCTTTCCCATAAGGGAGATCATTGATCAGCAGCAGATCAGCCGGAACTATGTCGTGGAACTGGAACTGGTCAACTTTGAACTACGACTTAACCAAACCCTGAAATTCGACCTTAACGTTACCAACCCGGGAACAAACCAGAAGGAATACAGAATCTTCATGTTGCAGGGATACCTTTACAACAGTGAGGCAAACCTGCCGGCTTTTGAAGGGTTTGATGATGAGGTGGAGCTTCACATCGCCTTCAATGGATACATTATCCGGTAGGAAATGAATACGCGGAAAAAGAAAGCGGAAACTATGCTCTTTTCCTGATCAGCACGTAAGCGTAAGCCGCTATGCCCTCCCCGGAACCTATATAACCAAGTCCTTCCGTTGTCGTAGCTTTCACTGAGATGCTCCGGACTTCCACGCTCAATGCGGTGGCAATATTTTTCCGCATACGGGGAATATGATCACTGATCCGGGGAGCTTCCATGACAAGGGTCGTGTCTACATTACCAATGTCATAGCCTTCTTTTTCGAGTATTTCGACTACTTTTTCAAGCAAACGGACACTGCTGATGTCCCTGAAGGAAGGGTCATGATCCGGAAAATGCGTGCCGATATCACCCACTGCAGCGGCACCCAGCAGGGCGTCTGCAATAGCATGAAGCAACACATCTGCATCAGAATGGCCCAGCAGGCCTTTGTTATGTGGGATGGTTAACCCCCCGAGGATAAGCGGCCGGTTTTTGACCAGCCGATGGACATCGTAGCCAAAACCTATGCGGATATCATCCACCTTTCTTATTTTGGCGCTTCCCCAAAATTGAACACAAGCGCAAAGCGCAGGGTGTTCTGCAACGGATTCTGCAAGCCGGTGGTGGGGATCAGGTATGAAAAATCAAGACC
>JARRQC010000100.1:13805-16662 GCA_037382165.1 bacterium
TGCGATTACCCTTGGATGCATCTTCCCAGAAGTAACCGGCCCGAACCGAAAAGATATTGTTGTACCAATACTCGGTACCAATGGCAAAGTTGAACTCTCGCAATTCTTCTGAAAAACCTCCCGGCGCATCATACCATGATTGAATCATACCCCGGATCGGCGGTACATCAGGATCCATACCCTCTTCAATCTCATACTTGTCGGAACCCGGTATCGGAATAGGATTTCCGGTAGAGTCACGAGCATAGATCGGGGGTGTCGGGACCTGTAATTTGTTGATATCAAACTGGAAAGATATCTTGTTATAATCATCAATGAAAAGGGTTAAACGCGGTCCAACACGAAGATTGGTCGGGATAAAATCCTGTTGAATATTACTTTCGGTATACGAGATCTTATTACCAATATTTGAGATGAGGATTCCCCAGGCAAATTCCGCATCAATGGTTTTGAACCAGTTCACCTCCTTTTGCCAGTACAGGCCGATATCGGCGGCGATGGCAATACCGGCAGTGGTTTCAACGCCCTGCACGGTTTGTCCCTGGGTAAGGTTCGAATAGATGAATCTTCCGGCTACCGAAAGGGAAAGAAAATCGGACAATCGACGGGCATAGCTTGCATCAAAAGCAAATTCATTGGGTTTGAAATAGCCCAGGCTCGTTCCTGTTTCATCCGTAAATTGTATTTCCCCCCGCGAGAAATAACGCATCGAGAACGCGATGGCATTCATTTTATCGATCCGGTTGGCATAGGTCACATAGGCCATGTTGATGTCGGGCACGAGATTTCTCAGCCAGGGTGTATAGGATATACCAAATCCCTGCTTATGTTCGTAAAAGGCATATTTAGCAGAATTCCAGTGCTGTGAAAACAGGTCACCTGAAGAGGCTGCACCCCCATCACCCATACCTCCGGCACGTGCATCAGGACCGATCATCAAAAAAGGTACAGCAGTGGTGATCACATTGATCCCATCCGACTGACCTGAAAGGTTGTTATAGTTTTGAGATTGAACACCCATACCTGTAACAACGAGTGCTACCAGAAGAAGTATCTTAACTTTCATGAATAATTCAGGGTTAAAAAATGGTTTGCAAAACTAACGAATAAATTGGTGTATTATTATCGGAAAGAAATTAATCACTCATCTTAATCATTTTCTGATGCTGAGTGGTCTTGTTACCATAGTCATCTGAGACCGTGATATTGTAACTGTAAATGCCTGCAGGCACTTCATTTCCATTGGCATCCCGTCCGTTCCAGAAGATGGGCATTATACCGTCTGTATAGGCTGGAAATTTCTCATTTATCTGGCCGATATATCTGCCGTTCAGATCATATATCCTGATCTCGATGCTCAGCGTTACGCCACGCTTGTTATGCACGAAGCCAAATCGTGTTTGATTGGTAAAAGGATTAGGATAATTCACCACACCTGAAAGCAAAATCTCAGCTTTATCATCTATATAGAAATCAATCTGTTCCGTTGTAGAATTATTCTGCAGGTCCCAGGCTTTCAATTCCAGCGTATGCCAGCCCTGTGTTATTGTTTCCATCTGGTATTCCAGCGTACCCGACTGGTAACTGTTCAGGTGATAATCGAAATACTCATTAAGCACCATGGAGTTGACAAGGTCATCGTCAAGGTGCATGGTGATGTCTCGTCCCAGGCTGTTCCCGGTAAAACTTACCCCATGCTCGTCGGAAATGTCGGCGATGAGCAAGGGTCGGCCGGAAGTCTTTTCGCCTGAGATAAACGAACGATTGTCAAGATATAGGTTGATATCCGGCCCCTGGTCATCCTGCTCGGCAGATTCATCAATACCGCCGATCAGTAATTCCTGATAGCTGCCCCACGCATCCACAAAATTCAGGGTATCCAGCGCATAATACATAATCTTACCAAAATCATACTTGAAGGATATATCCCGCGGAACCATGAACGAAAAGGTGAATTCACCATCCTTTACTGAAACCTTACCATCATAAAGCACTTTGTCAGAAAGTTCAAAATCCACAGGATAACTTTCCGAATCCGTTCCCAGCGTTGTATAGACAGTGGGTTTATCATAAACCTTCGGGTAGATATACCCATTGAAAGTGGTAACCGGTTCCTGCTTATAATCCACAATTTCCCCGCTGATGGTTACCACGGATAATGCCTGGATCGTATCATGGTTATCTTGCGCAGAACGGTCATTTATCTGGGTAGTGATCACATCATATTTTGGATAGGCCAGCCGCAGGGCTGGATCACCGAGCAGCACAAAATTGAGGTAATTGTGGCTTGAAGGAATTTTGGAAACCCTTACCAGGTCACCAAGCCGGGGCATCCTGCCCAGCTCATCCTTCACCATATGCTGGTAGATCCTGAGATTCACCACAATATTGGCATGGGCGTAAGCCAGCCTGGTGGTTGTCAGTAATCCGATCCCACCCCCGTGATTATTCAGGAAAACATATTCTCCCGCAGAAGTGAATTCGGGGTCATCGAAACGGCTAAATTCACAGGTCGCTGTAATAAATAATGGCAGGTTATCATAATTATCCAGTCCCCTGATCGTCGGCACATCCAGAATAACCTCTGCCGCCCAACCGATAAGCCCTCCATGTCCGGTATAATTGATGATGAGTGCGCCATTCTTAGCCTGTTGCTCGATTTTCCGGTTCATTTCAGGGAAACTCTTCCCGCCAGGTACATCCACACGGGTAAACGCATCTGAGAATAACTTGTTGATATGTATACCCGGATGCAAGGTGTCTGCAATGCCGATCAACAGGTTTGCCTGATTGAGGTGCAGGTTTTTGTCGCTGTCATCCGCCACAAAACAAAAAGTATTGCGCCAATCACGCATGA
>JARRQC010000101.1:0-15615 GCA_037382165.1 bacterium
ATGTTCAAGTCGCTGCAGCGGTGTATGTGCCTTGTCGTTCAGCTCTTCGATCTGGGAAAGGAGATGAACCTGTCTTTTGGTCAGCAGGGAAATGTCATTGGGTTCTGCTTCCTTGAAACGCTTGGTGAGGGTGGTCATGCGGTTAACATAGGCCCGTTCGCTGATCCGCGTCCTTGCCGGGATGGTGAGGGCGATCAATACACCGGCAATGGTAGCATGGACACCTGAAAAAAGGAAAGCGGTCCATACACCGAGGAAACCCACCAGGCCATAGAAAATGGTCCGTCGCACGCCAAGGTAGTTGGCGATCAGCAGGATCACAAAAAAGCCGCCTCCATACAAAAGGTCGATTAAATTGATGGATTCGGTATAGAAGAAAGCGATAACCAGCACTGCACCCAGGTCGTCAGCTATGGCCAGCGCTGTCAGGAAGATCTTCAGGCTGATGGGCACGCGTTTCCCCAGCATGGCGAGTAAACCCAATGCGAAAGCAATATCTGTGGCCATGGGAATACCCCAGCCGTCAAGATATTCGGGATGCCTGATCTCCAGTACGACATAAAGCAAAGCTGGGAAGATCATGCCGCCGATAGCGGCCCCGATGGGTAATGACGCTTTTTTCAGTGATGAGAGTTCGCCTCCCATGACTTCCCGCTTGATCTCCAGTCCTACCGTAAAAAAGAACAGCGCCATGAGCCCGTCGTTGATCCAGTGATGGATAGAGGCAACCATGTTGAGCTTTCCCCATACATAGCCTACATTGATCTCATACCAGACATGATGGTAACTTTCGTGCCATGCTGAGTTGGCCCAGATCATGGCGGCCAGGGTGGCAAGGATGAGGATGATGCCACCGCGCGATTCCTCGCCGATAAACCTGGCAATACCGAAAGATTGAACCGGTTTGTTATCCATCAGGTTTTATATACGGATATTGGGCTCCGAAATGAATCCACTAAAATAGATATTTCTGAAATAATTGCACCTTACCGCATTTTCCTGAAGACCTCATTTGTTTAAGTATTCGTAGAAGTAAGAACTTATATTTTCCTGAGAATCACTTTTAAATTCAGTACAAATAACATAAATTTGTGATAGCTACACCCAAGATTAAAATGATTTGGATAACTGCCTTGATGATATGTCACAGTTTACTATCCCATCATCCCGGTTTATTCATTACATGTAATCCTTGAAAAACATTTTTTATGGAAAGAACCTTTACGATTTTTAGCTGGTACCCATTGCTCAGGATCACAATGATTTTCATACTGCTCCTGGGAGGGACTGCATCAGCCTTCGCACAGGAACGCAGTATCTCGGGTACCGTTACTGCCACAGACCTTGGTGAAACCCTGCCAGGCGCTACGGTTGTTGTCAAGAACACCTCTACCGGAACAGTTACCGATATAGATGGTAAGTTCACCCTGCAGGTTCCGCAGGACCCGTTTACATTGATCGTCTCATTCGTTGGGTATGAACCTGTGGAGGTTGAGGTGACCAGCCAGTCGGTGATCAATGTCGCCCTTGAACCATCCGAATTGCTGCTCGACGAGGTAGTTGTCATCGGATACGGTACGGTGCGAAAGAGTGACCTGACCGGTTCTGTTGCATCCGTTAAGTCTGATGACATTGTCAAGATCACTGCCGCCAACCCGGTGCAAAGCTTGCAGGGAAAAGTAACGGGGGTACAGGTGGCCAGCACTTCCGGCGCACCGGGTGCCAACCCTACCGTTCGGATAAGGGGCGTGGGCACATTCAACAATACCTCACCCATTTACGTGGTGGACGGTGTGATACTCGATGATATCTCTTTCCTCAACGCTGCGGATATTGAATCGATGGAGGTGCTCAAAGATGCATCCGCCACTGCAATCTATGGTTCCCGCGGTGCGAACGGAGTGATCATGGTAACCACCAAAGCGGCAAAGGAGGGGCAGGAACAGACGGTCTTCAATTTTACCGGCGAGTATGGCATGCAACGTGTCGCCAAAAAAATTGACCTGCTGAGCGGCAGGGAATTCGCCATCATTTCCAACGAGATCAAAACAGGAAGTTACAACAATGTGGATGCAGTGCCCAATACGGACTGGCAAGACCTGATATTCGACATGGCACCCATTCAGAATTACCAGCTTTCTGCCTCAGGATCCTCCAAAGCCATGCAATATTATGTCGGGCTGGGTTATTTCAACCAGCAGGGGATCATTGACAAATCCAGCTTTGAGAGAATTACCGTCAAGTTCAACAGCATCTACAACCTGACAAAGTTCCTGAAACTGGGCTCCAACATCTCCCTGACACCCTTTGATCAGCAGCTTGCACCGAATGTTACCTATGCCGCCTATCGCGCACAGCCTGTCCTGGAACCCTACTATCCGGACGGTTCATTCGGGGTAGTCTACAATGTCGGTAACCCCCTGGCCGACCTGGCCTATTCCAACAATTACCGAAGTGGATTCAGGGGTGTAGGCAACCTTTTTGCAGAACTTAATTTCCTGAAGGATTTCACGCTAAAAACCAGTTTCGGTATTGATGCGGAATACGTTAAGGCAAAGAACTTTACACCGGCGTTTACCATTTACAATCCCGATGGTACAGCCTCACAGCAGCAGAATGTGTTAAGTGACCTCACCAAAGCCAACAACGACATGCTCACCTGGCTCTGGGAAACCACCCTGAACTACCGCAAGGATATCAAGAAGCACTCCATTGACGCCCTGGTGGGTTATACCATGCAGAATACCTCTTCTGAGTTTTTCAGATGATCTCCTACCTTTTCAGGGTCAACTACACTTACGATGGCCGGTACATACTGACAGCCACCTTTCGAAGGGACGGTTCCTCCAAATTCACCAAAGAGAACAGGTACTCCAACTTTCCCTCTTTTGCTGTGGGATGGAACATCTCCAGGGAGAATTTCATGCAAAACGCAGAGATCATCAGCAGGCTCAAACTCAGGGCATCCTGGGGTAAGATCGGAAATGAAAAGATTACATATTATGATCAGTTTTCATTGGTTAAATCAGATATCATCGCCATTTTCGGATACGATCCGGCGCCAAATACAGCGGCCTCTTACGGTGTCCTGGGTAACCCGGACCTGAGGTGGGAAGTGTCGAGCCAGACTGATATAGGTTTGGAAGTGGGATTGCTGGATGACCGCCTCACCGGGGAATTCGATTTTTATAACCGGATCACCGATGACATCCTTGTGGAGTTGTCCACACCCGGCTACTATGGAAACGGCCAGGGCCAGCGGGTCAGGTTCAATGCGGCCAAAGTCCAGAATATGGGATTCGAATACAATGTCGGTTGGCGGTCACAGGTGAGGAAATTCAAATACAACATTTCTTTCCTGGGTTCGACGATACACAACGAAGTACTGGAGATCGGCGGAAACAGTGGTGTCGATTCGGTACTGGTGGGTGGTTACCTTGCCAATGGTACCCCGGTTACGCGAACCAGCGTCGGCCAGCCGTTAGGCGCATTCTATGGTTACCGCACTGACGGTATCTTCCAGAGCCAGGCAGAGATTGATGCTTACCCGAGATATACCCAGGCTCCGGATGAGGTGAAACCCGGCGACCTAAGGTATGTTGATGTCAACGGAGACGGTGTCATTGACCAGAACGACAGGACTTATATCGGTTCCCCGATACCGAAGTTCATTTTTGGACTGAATTTTGGTTTTGAGATCGTGGGAATCGATTTTTCCCTGAACATACAAGGGCAGACCGGGAACAAGATTTTCAATGGCAAGGAGGTCGTCCGCCCAGATCCCTATAACTTCGAACAACATGTGATGAACCGCTGGACAGGCCCCGGGACGAGCAACGAGGAGCCGCGACCGACCTTTGGTGGCAACAACTATGTGGCTTCCGAGAAGTTCATCTATGATGGCTCTTTCGTGCGCTTAAGAAACATAGTGCTGGGCTATACCCTGCCCGCTGATAAAAGCATGAAAGTTTATATGAAAAAATTGAGGATATACGTCAAGGTCGATAACCTCTACACCTTCACAAAATTCACAGGATACACTCCTGAGATCGGCAGCGGTGACGTGCTGTCAAGTGGTATTGACAACGGCATCTACCCGATCACGGCAGTTTATTCCATAGGTCTTAACTTAACATTCTAGTCGTATGAAAACATCAATATATAGTTTCGTTTTAGTGGCAAGCTTGATTTTTGGTTTGCTATTCCCGGGATGTCAGAAATTTCTGGATAAGAAACCCCAGGGGCAGCTTACACAGGAAGGATTCCCGGTCAGTGCCGGCGACGCCCTGCTGGCAACCAATGCGGCATATGCCTCCCTGCGGGAGTGGCATTACAATTCGGGAGGTTATCCGATCCTTGATATCATGTCTGACGATGCACACAAGGGAAGCAACCCCAATGACCAGGTATCCAACCTCGGTCCTTATGATGATTTCGGACAAACCCCTTCACAGGATGGTCTGGACCGCTGGTGGAATGAACTTTACAAGGGCATTAAACGGGCCAACGTAGTCATTGAGTTGGTGCCTGCTATCGATATGGATGCCGATTTGCGCGATCGGTATATCGCAGAAGCCAGTTTTATACGTGGCTTGCTCTATTTTGACCTGGTCCGGTCAACCGAATACGAAGTATATGAGCGTATTATCGAGGATCTGCAGTATGCTATCGACCACCTGCCGGAAAAAAGTGACTACAGTGCCGTTGATGCCGGTCGTGCACCAAGGGGGGCAGCCAAAACACTTATGGCCAAGGTGCACATGTACAGGGGTGATTTCGATAAGGCGGAACCGCTGCTCATGGATGTCATTAATTCAGGCGAGTATGGCCTTGAACCCGATTTTTTGGATGCCAACGGTGTAAATGGTAACAACGGGGTCGAGTCGGTGTTTGAGGTCGGCGCACTGCAGCTGGAAGGTTTTGGCTCAGGGGGAAACCAGTACGCCAATACGCAGGGGGTCAGGGGTACACCCAACCGCGGATGGGGATTCAACAGGCCCTCCCTTGACCTGAGGGAATCCTTCGAACCGGGTGACCCCCGGCTGAAAGGAACCATCATTGACATTGGCGATACGATGGACATTGGAACCCCCGACGAGGTCATCATCCTTGGGGACGGATCTACACCCGATGAAACCGTCGACGATGAAGGCAATGTGGTCGAAGTGGAGTGTTACAACCGGAAAGTATGGGTGCCGGGTACGAATACCATTACCCAATGGGGACATCACCGAAGGCTCATCCGGTATGCTGATGTATTGCTTATGGCAGCCGAAACATTGAATGAAAACGGGAAGCCGGGAATGGCCCTGCAATACATCAATGAAGTGCGTGCCAGGGCTCGTGGCGGAAATAATTCCATCCTTCCGGATATTACAACGACAGATCCTGCGTTATTAAGGGATATCATACTGGATGAGAGACGTCATGAACTGGCGATGGAAGGACACAGGTTCTGGGACCTGGTCAGAACGGGTAAAGCCCCGGAGATACTCGGTCCGCTTGGATTTGTCCAGGGCAAACACGAATTGTTGCCGATACCGCAGAACGAAATTGATATATCACAGGGAACGCTCACCCAAAATCCGAATTATTAATTTTTATTATATTGTTTAAATAATCAAAATTCAAAACCATGAAAAGAAAAATCATTTTATTCAGCTCAATTCTTGTTGCTGCATTATACGTTATCGGTATAAGTGGTTGTAAGAAAGAAGATGAAGAATTCAAGTTGTCCTCACTGATGGCGGATAATATCGACCTGAACGAAGCCACCGCACCGACAAACGTTGACCCGGAAACAACGATCACGGCTACCTTCTCATCAGATGTCGATGCAGCTACGGCTAATTCTTCCACCATCACCCTTAACCGGGATTATGATGATCAGATGATCGACCTCACCATTTCCGTTTCAGGTAAGACCATTACCATCGAACCAAACGAAGACCTGGGTAATGGATCGCTCTATGAGTTGAGTTTTATGTCCGGTATCAAAGGCACCAATGGAGAGGGGCTTGCACCATTTTCCCGTGCATTTACCACCGTGGGCAGTTTTGTTCCATCCGGAGTGATCGCGCACTGGAACTTTGAAAACAATGCAGATGACCAGGTTGGCAATTGGGATCCTGCCCCAGCCGATGTTGTTGATGTGACCTATGCCGCATCCTATAGTGCCGATGCCGGAAATGCAGCCTCATTCAACGGTACCACAACCCTGATCGAAATACCCAATGGTGATGCGCTGATGAACACCCATGATTTTACGCTTAGTTTTTGGGTGCATACCGTTTCGGCAGACAAGACCAGCGGACATTTTGTAATGGGACTCGCCGGTTGGTATGGATTCCAGTTTGAGATCTTTGGCGACTATGCAGGCTGCAAACTGGCAGCACAATACGACCTCGGTGACGGAAGTTCGGCATCGGAAGATCTCTGGTTTCCGGCGGATGGTAACGTGGACTGGCAGGGATGGACATTCTGCAAGGACCTGACCGGTTCTGGCGGACTCGAATTCCTGATTAAGGATAAATGGGCACAAGTTACCTGTGTTTACAACAGCGAAACCAAAGTGGGTACCATGTATATCAACGGTGAAAGGATGAAAGCTCAGGACTTCAACCTCTGGCCTGACGGGGATCCCAAACAAGGTATCGTTGGACTGAAATACAACGGAAATCCTGACGGCAATTATTTCGCCCTCGGATTCATCCAGTCGAGCTACAATCCTATTATTGCTGATGATTGGGCTGACCCCTCAAATCCGGACAACAGCCACTTCAAGGGTATGCTTGACGATATCCGTGTTTTTCATAAGGCGCTTACCGAGACCGAAGTGCAGTTAATGTACGATTCCGCCAAACCGTAATTGTAAAGTAATGTCTTTTGAGAGGGTTGGGAATCTCCTGACCCTCTCTTTTTGACCTGCAATAGAATTAAATAGAATAATGTACCGTGTAGCCGTTCTGCTTATCCTGAGCCTGTTGGTTTTTTTCAATAGTTGTAAGGAAGAATCTACCCCTGACCCAGTCGCCATGCAGCTGACTTCGGTCAAGGCCAACAACCAGACACTGGACCTGCAGCAGGATAATCCCGGAATCCCGGTGGATTGCAAGCTGCGGATCAGCTTCTCCACACGTCTTGACACCGCCAGCGCAAGTCAACATATCATCCTGCTGGATGGACAGGAGAAACTGGTGGAAACCGCTTACATTTTTGATTCGGATCTCAGGGTGATGACCCTCACGCCCGGCAGCCCGCTGGATTATGTTGCTGACTATATCATACAGATCGGGAACCAGGTAAAAGGTGCCGCCGGTGAATCATTTACGGGTCTTGATGTCAGGTTTTCTACGGGTCCGGGAATGTTCGAACTGGAAAGCATCACGCTAAACGGGAAGGATTTCGTGTCCCCCGATCTGCCCGGCAATGTGGATTATGAACAGCTGACCTTTGTGGCCACTTTTACGGAGACACTTGATCCTGCATCCTACGGGTCCCATTTTTCCCTTTCCGGGAACATACCCCTGTCCCTAACACTTTCACAGGATCAAAAGACAGTAACGGTGACCAATGACACGGAACTGGAGGATTATATAAAATACACCTTCAGTATTTCACCCAACCTGGAAGCCCAAAACGGATTTACTTTTAGCGGCTTCACAAACGATTTCTTCACGCGCCTCGATTCCAGCTACAAGTTTCCTGAGATCAGTGACGAAGAATTGCTCGACCTGCTGCAGGAAAAGACATTCCGTTATTTCTTCGATTTCGGCCATCCGGCATCGGGCATGGCCAGGGAACGCAACACATCAGGCGACCTGGTGACAATGGGCGGGTCCGGGTTCGGTGTAATGGCACTCATCGTAGGCATGGAACGCAATTTTATCACAAGGGAGGCAGGAATGGCCCGCTTGGATAAAATGATTGGTTTCCTGGAATCGTGCGACCGCTTCCACGGTGCCTGGCCGCATTGGCTGAACGGCAATACCGGTAATGCCATCCCCTTTACCACCGAGGATGACGGCGCCGACCTGGTGGAAACCGCCTTTATGGTGCAAGGTTTGCTGACGATGCGGCAATACCTCGATCCGGGAAGTTCTGTCGAAGCTGCCCTGATCGGCCGTATCAATACATTGGTCGATGAAGTGGAATGGGATTGGTTTACCCGGGGTCAGAATGTCCTTTACTGGCACTGGTCGCCGAACTATGAGTGGCAAATGAACATGCGTATCCAGGGTTATAACGAAACATTGATCACCTATGTTCTGGCGGCGGCATCCGGCACACATACCATTGAACCTGAGGTATATCACCAGGGATATGCCCGCAGTGGTTCGATGGTGAACGCACATTGTGTTGATAACCCGAGGGATTTTATTGGATACAGCGAAGTGTCATGGGGCCTCACAGCCAGCGATAACCCCTGGGGATACAATGCCCATTCACCGACAAACGACCTCGGCGTGATCACCCCGACGGCCGCGGTTTCAGCACTGCCCTATACACCGGAGCAGTCTATGGACGCGATCCGCCATTTCTACTATATCCTGGGGGATAAACTCTGGGGCGAGTATGGTTTCTACGATGCCTTTTGTGTAACGGAAGGATGGTGGGCTAACTCCTATCTTGCGATCGACCAGGGACCCATTGTCTGCATGATCGAAAACCACCGTACCGGGTTGCTTTGGGACCTGTTCATGTCAGCCCCGGAAGTGCAACAGGGACTTGATAAACTGGGATTCAGTTATTGATTATGAATTATTTGCTGAACACGATCTATCTGACATATACGCCATGATAAAAAATTTTTACCTTTTCCTGCTGGTCGCCCTGGTCCCGCTTGCCTGCAAACACCAGCAAACCAGCCAGGTTCAATTTCATTCCGGAGGTAAAATAGACTATCCGCTTACCATTGCGGATGAACAGATGCTGGATTCGATCCAGCAGAAAACCTTTCAGTACTTTGTTCATGAACACCATCCCCGCTGGGGCATCGTTAAGGATCGCGCTGCAGCCTGGGCCCCGTCAAGCATAGCAGCGACGGGATTTGGCATACCCGCCTTTGCCATCGGTGCGGAAAGGGGATGGATGGCACATGAAGAAGCAGCCGGCATTACCCTCAACATACTGGAGTTTTTTATCAATGCCCCGCAGGATACCGACCCCGAAGGTGTTGGTTATAAAGGATTTTATTACCATTTCCTGAAGATGGATACCGGCACACGCGAGTGGGAATGTGAACTGTCCTCCATCGATACCGGTCTGCTGATGATGGGAATCCTATTTGCCCGGAATTATTATGACGGGGATAATGAGGTCGAAAAACAGATCAGGACACTGGCAGGCAAACTGCTGGAACGGATAGACTGGAACTTCCTTGACATGCCGGCCGATAGCCAGCATCCCTTTACCCTGTCCATGGGATGGACACCCGAAGAAGGGGTGCACGACTGGGGCTGGACGGGTTACAACGAAGCCTTGCTGCTCTACATACTCGCGGCAGGAAGCGGCATGGAGCATGTGGAAAGGAGTTATCATTCGTGGCTGAGTACCTACAAATGGCAAACACCTTACAAAGGGCTTTCCCATGTCGCATTCCCACCACTCTTCGGTCACCAGTTCACACAGGCGTTCATCGACTGCCGCGGGCTTGTCGATGAGTATATGAAGAAAAAAGGGATCGATTATTTTGAGAACTCCCGCCGCGCAACTTACGTTCAGCGACAATACGCCATCGATAATCCCAAAGGCTGGAACGGCTACGATTCGCTTTGCTGGGGGGTAACCGCCAGTGACGGCCCGACAGAACAGTATAATTTTGACGGAAAAGAATTCCTGGGCTATGCTGGCAGAGGTACCAGCGGCCCGGACTATAATTATTTTGATGACGGTACCATTGCACCTTATGGTCCGGCTTCCTCACTTCCTTTCGCTCCGGAGATCGTCCTGCCGACAATCCGGTCCATGATTGAAAAATATGGTGATTCACTCTGGGGGAAATATGGTTTCTATGACGCCTTTAACCCTACAGCAGGATGGGTGGATGATGATTTTATCGGGATTGACCAGGGACCGATGCTTATCATGATCGAAAATTTCAGGACCGGCCTGGTCTGGGACCATGTGATGAAAGATCCCGTAATACAGGATGGACTGAACAAGCTGGGATTTCGATATCTTGACTAATCAGTGTGGCATCCTGCTGAAAAATTTGTGTTTGAATGGTAAACATGCCAATGATCAAATGAAAGTCTATCGACCACACCTGCACATCCTGATCATCACCTCCCTGTTGATGAGCTGGTGTGTAAATGCCCCGGCACAGGTCAAAATACTGGATAACCTCAATGATACATCGGGATGGAATTTTATCAGGTCTGACGGGGTAGACCTGAATTTATCAACGGAAGAAGGATTAAGAGGAAAAGCGGTCAGGTTCGATTATGATTTTACAAAAGGTACGGGCTATGGAGGCATACAGAAATTGTTCCCGATCGATTTGCCTGCCAATTATGAATTCACCTTTTACCTGAAGGCTGAATCACCCGCCAATAACTTCGAGATCAAATTTGTCGACAGCACAGGTAACAATGTGTGGTGGCTAAACAACAGGAATTATGACTTTCCGCGGGAGTGGACAAAGATCAGGATCAGGAAGCGGCATATCTCCTTTGCCTGGGGACCAATGGAGGACCAGGAATTAAAACGGATCGACCGGATTGAGTTCACCATCGCATCCTTTGTCGGCGGCAAGGGAACGATCTGGCTTGACAGCCTGACCTTTGAACCTCTTCCGCCGGAGACGAAAGTCTATCCCGAACCAGTGATTACCTCCTCCTCATCGGTTATGAATCATCCCGTGGCTTTTTTATCCGACGGATCGGCGGAAACCTACTGGTTGACCGATCAGCCTGAAAACGTATTTATTGATATCGATTTCAAAGGACGCAGGGAATTCGGCGGACTGCATATCGACTGGCTGCAAGGCCATCACGCGGAAAAAGTGGATGTCCTTTTTTCTGATGACGACAAAGTATATGATACCGTATATAGCATCAGTTCAAATCAGTGGAGCTCCAGCTTTATCAGGCTTCCGGAAGCAGAGACACATTTTGTCCGTTTGGTTTTGTCCAGAAGCTCCCCGCAAGATGGTATTGGCATTGCAGAGATCAAATTCCCGGATATTGAACAGTCTTTGACACCAAATGACTTTTTGATCTATGTGGCAAAAAATGCATCAATGGGGGATTACCCGCGGTATTTACTGGAACAGGCCTCTTACTGGACCGTTATCGGTGTGAACAACGATGAGCAGGAAGGCCTGATCAACGAGGATGGGCTGGTGGAACATGCCAAAGGTGCCTTTTCAGTCGAGCCGATGATCAGGATGGGTGGTTCCCTCTACAACTGGAGCAATGTGAGCGTTTCCCAATCCCTTGGTTTCGGTAAGGAGGAAACCTTCCGCTTCCAGCCTGCTGTGACCTGGACTGCGGGCGGCCTGGAGTTTGTCACTTCGGTGACTTCCGGAGGTGAGGCCAATAAGAGCGCCACCCTGTTGACCCGCTATTTGTTCAGGAATCATTCGGAAGAGGTCCTGAACCTTGATTTTTACCTGCTGATCCGGCCTTTCCAGGTAAACCCTTATTACCAGTGGCTGAACCTGACAGGGGGTGTGGGAAAGATCAACAGCCTTCACCTTGAAAAGGAAAGGATACAGGTCGATGGCCGATCAATCTATTCCACCCGCGATATAGATACTTTCGGTGCCTCCTCCTTTGATGAAGGAAACCTGGCAGGTCTCCTACGTGAAGGCCGGTTCCCGGCCATGACCGCTGTAGAAGACAGGAATGGACTGGCCCGGGGGGTCATCAGCTATTCGATCTCTTTGAAACCCGGAGAAGAAGATGTCATTTACCTTGTCTCCCCCTTCTATGGGAAAATACAGGAAGATTTTGAACCGCTGTTCGATCAAATACCCGGGAAATATGAAGAATCCGTTGATTACTGGAAGGATCGGGTGAACAACATCCGGTTCAACCTCCCACCTTCGGCAGACAGGATCATCAACGCGTATAAGGCTAATCTTGTTTATATCCTTATCAACAAGGACAGGGCTGGTATCCAGCCGGGTTCACGTTCCTACGAGCGAAGCTGGATCAGGGACGGGGCCCTTACTTCTTCCGCCCTGCTGAAATCAGGTATTGTGCAGGAGGTGAAGGATTTTATCGACTGGTACGTGGATTACCAGTATGAGAGTGGCAAAGTGCCCTGTGTGGTCGACTTCCGCGGTCCCGACCCGGTGCCTGAGAATGACAGCCATGGCGAGCTCATCTACCTCATCAGAGAATACTTCAACTTTACCGGAGACACAGCCTTCCTCAGGTCGAAGAACAGCCATGTGATTCGGGCGGTGGATTATATCGAATCTCTTGTTGCCGAGCGCTCCACCGACCATTACCGGAACGGCAACGACAGTGTGCGCGCCCATTACGGGCTTGTGCCCGAATCGATCAGCCATGAAGGGTACTCGGCAAAACCGATGCATTCCTACTGGGATAATTTCTTTACCATGAAAGGGCTGAAAGACGCTGCCGAAATCCAAAGGATACTTGGTGAGAAAGATGAGTATGTGCGTATCGCCAACCTTCGGGATACTTTCCGGGAGAATCTTTACAAATCTCTTGATCTGGCCATGCAATACAAAGGCATAGATTTTATTCCGGGCTGTGTCGAACTGGGAGACTTCGACGCCACTTCCACTACGATAGCGCTTACACCCTGCAATGAACTGCATGACCTCCCGAAACCGCAAGTTTACAACACCTTTGACAGGTACTACGATTATTTTGCGAAAAGACGAGAGGGAACGGTCGAATGGATCAATTATACACCTTATGAAAACCGGCTTATCGGATCATTCATCCTGCTGGATCAACCTGAAAAAGCCCATGAGCTCATTGACTTTTTCCTGGACGATCAGCGACCACGGGGATGGTCGCACTGGGCGGAGGTGGTATGAAAGATGACCGGCAACCCGGCTTCATCGGGGATATGCCGCATACCTGGGTAGGCAGTGATTTTATCAATGCCATACGCTCCCTATTCGTTTATGAAAATGAATATGACCGGTCGCTGGTGGTGGCAGCGGCACTCTACCAGGACTGGATCGATGCACCCGGTGGCATGTCAGTGGAATCCTTTCCCACCTATTACGGGGAACTGTCTTATGCGATCAAAAAAGAAAAGGATCATTATTTGTTTAAACTATATGGAAATCTGGAACTCCCTGAAAACGGCATCCGTATCCGGAATTTCAATGGTTCTAAAAGACCTGTACGGGTATTTGTTAATGATAAAAAAATCCGGCAATTCACGGAAAAGGAGATAACAGTAAGTGAATTTCCTGCGGAAGTGAAGATCTTCTATAAAAAATAGGGTATGACATCTCAAAGGGGGGGTAGCAAATAAATTCAGATATTCACAAACGGAAAACGGCTTCCTGATTCCTGACTATGACCTATGAGAGACGGGGCTAACCATTCATCGACCACCAAAAGCAAGAAAGGCCATGTGTCTTTTACCCAGCTTTCCGCCTACGGAGCAGGAGGTATCATTCCGATCGCCCTGTTTAACGTTGCCGGTATACTGGTTGGGTTGATGGGAAACATAAGTTTGGGTCTCAGTGCATTCTGGCTGGGTGTGATCCTGATCATACCGCGGCTGTGGGATGCTGTATCTGACCCGATCATCGGCCACCTGTCTGACAACACACGTACGCGCTGGGGCCGCCGCCGTCCCTACCTGCTGATTGGTGGTATCCTTGTCGCCTTCTTTTTTGTGGTCATCTGGTGGATACCCAAAGGGGAAACAGTCCACACCTGGTTTCCTACCGAATCAGGTTTTCAGGCATTTCAACTGGTATATATCCTGGTTTCCCTGTTGCTTTTTTATACGGCCTGCACGATTTTTGAGATCCCGCATGGAGCGCTCGGCATGGAAATGACGACAGACCACCACGAACGGACAAGACTTTTCAGCGCCAAGAGTTTCGTAGGTAACCTTTTCGCCATGAGCACACCCTGGCTTTTCGCGATGGCCAATATGGAAATATTTCGTGGCACCGGGGGGAATGAAGCAGACGGCATGCGCTATGTTTCGCTGCTTATCGCAGCCATCCTGATCCCGCTTTCCTTCTGGTGGACCATCACACTCCGTGAGCCGGGATTTGTCAAGGTTGCATCACAGGAAAAGACGCCCTTCTGGAAGGATATGCGGCATACTGCCGGTAACCGGAATTTCATCATGCTGACGCTTACCATTTTTACCCTGGCCATGGGATTTAATTTTGTTAATCTGCTTGGTTCCTATATACCCATCTTTTATGTCTTTGGAGGTGATAAGGTCGCCGGCGCCAACCTGCTCGGGATCAATGGTACTGTCTGGGCGATCACCGGTGTATTTGCCGTATTTCCGCTGAACTGGATCAGCCCGGTCATTGGAAAACGAAAGACACTGGTCATCGCCATCCTCCTTATGTGCGTGGCACAGCTCTCCAAGATCGTATGTTACAATCCCGAATACCCCTACCTGATATTGATCCCAACCGTCCTGTTGTCAATGGGGATGCTGTTCTTTTTTACCCTTGGTGCCAGCATGGTCGGGGATATCTGCGATGAAGATGAATTGAATACAGGCTACCGTTCAGAAGGAAGCTATTATTCGATTTACTGGTGGTTTATCAAGATGGGGACCGCCTTTGCAAGTTTCGTCGCCGGGGCGCTGATCGTATTCACCCAGTTTGACGAGACACAGGTTACCAAGGTGGATGCACTGCAGGGAAGCGTCAGGGAACTGCGCAGTGAGGTGGAAGTCGATCAGGATATACCTGACCGGACAGCCCGCCTGGAAGAACTGATCAACAAATCGGGTGACCGCGCGGAAGCTTTACGTGAACACCTGGAAACAGCAGCACAGGAAACCGATAGAGATCCGGAACACTATCATAGCATTCTGCAAAGTATCGGGGATGTGAATGACCGTATCGATGCACTGGAACCTACAGCAGCAGAAGATAAACTTGGTGCCGAATTAATCCCCATTGAGGAAGAGATTGAAAAACTCAAACGGCAATCGCCCTATACTTTGCTGATGATGCGCGTGGTGGAAATCGGGCTGCCACTCTTATTGAGCCTCTTCTCTTTCTTTTTCATATTCAGGTATACCCTGACCGAAAACCGGATACAGGAGATCAAGGAAGAACTGGGCAAGGAGGAGACGGAAAATCCTTGACAATACTTACTTAAAAGACTTAATAAATAACTTACCTCAGGGAATAATACGATTGTAAAATGAGATTCCATACCAAAGGAGAAAACTTTTACCTCAACGATCAAAAGGTATTTCTGAATTCCGGGGAGATCCATTACTTCCGGATTCGAAGGGAATTATGGGATAAACATCTTCAGGCTGCCCGGGAAGCGGGGTTGATGGCCGTCAGCACTTATATCCCCTGGGCCTGGCACGAGCCGGAGGAAGGTGTCTTTGACCTGGATGGCCATATTACGCCGGAACGGGACCTGACCGGCTGGCTGGAGTGCTGCCGCGCACATGGGC
>JARRQC010000102.1:0-19759 GCA_037382165.1 bacterium
ATCCATGCTGCCGCCCGATGATGCGGTAATTGTCCTCATCAAAATAATAATAGTCGTCTTTCAGGTTATTGAAACGGATCAGACCCTCACTCTTACTTTTTCCGATCTCGACAAAAACCCCCCATTTGCTCACGCCGGAAATAAGCCCCTCCATAACCTGCCCGAGCTTATCGAGCATGAATTCAACCTGTTTGTATTTGACAGAGGCCCTTTCCGCGTCTATGGCTTTGCGTTCCATCTCGGAAGCATGTTTGCATTGTTCTTCAACGGGGTCCTTTGCGACAGACGCTTTTCCTTCCAGGTATCTCTCCAGTAAACGATGTGCCATCAGGTCAGGATACCGCCGAATGGGAGAGGTGAAATGAGAATAGTATCCAAAGGCCAGCCCGTAATGCCCGATGTTGTCCGTGGAATAGTATGCTTTGGCCATGGTGCGTATGGCAATGGTTTCGATCATGTGTTCCTCTCCCTTGCCATGTATCTTTTGAAACAGGCTGTTGTATGACCGGGCAAGTGTCTGGTGGGAATTCACGTTCAGCGTATATCCCAGTTTTTTAAGGAATTGTACGAAAGTATTCAGCTTTTCAGGATTGGGCTCGTCATGCACCCGGTAGACAAAGGTTTTGGGTTGTTGACGCCCTTTGGGTTTTGCGATCAGTTCAGCCACTTTCTTATTGGCCAGCAACATGAATTCCTCGATCAGGTGGTTGGCTTCTTTCTGTTCCTTGACAAAGGCTTCGACAGGCTTGCCCTTATCATCCAGCCTGAAACGGATCTCTTCCGAATTGAAATTGATGGATCCGTTGTTGAATCGTTTTTTACGCAGGATCTGTGCCATCCCATGAAGCATCATGATGCTGTCGAGAAACTCCCCTTCTCCGGTCTCGATGGTTCGCTGCACTTCCTCATAGGCAAACCGCCTGTCGGAACGAATCACTGTTTTACCGAACCATTCTTCCAGCACTTCCGCTTTCTCATTCATCTTAAAGACCGCCGAAAAACAAAGCTTTTCCTCCTCAGGGCGCAGGGAGCAAACCCCATTGGACAGCTTTTCAGGAAGCATCGGCACCACACGGTCCACCAGGTATACCGATGTGCCCCGCTGAAATGCCTCCTGGTCCAGGGCTGAGGCGGGTTTAACATAATGCGAGACATCGGCGATATGCACGCCCACTTCCCACATCCCGTCATCCAGTTTTTGCAGCGACAGGGCGTCATCAAAATCCTTGGCATCTGCAGGGTCGATAGTGATGGTCCAGACACCTCTGAAATCGCGACGGTTTTTGACCTCCTTAGCGATATCTTCCGTTATTTTTTGCGCTTCCTTTTCCACATGATCGGGGAAGGAGAGCGGAAAGTTGTACTCCGCCAGGATCGACTGCATTTCCACATTGTGCTCACCCGGCTGACCCAGAATATCGATGATCTCCCCGAAAGGATTATGGGAATGTTCCGGCCATTCGGTGATCCTTACCAGCACTTTCTGACCTTCCTTTGCCTTGCCCAACTGGCTTCCGGGAATAAAAATATCGTGAGGCATCAGGTTGCTGTCGGGAATAACAAATCCAAAATTTTTGGAAAGTTCCAACACGCCGACAAAGGTATCTATAATTCGCTCCAAAACCTCGACGATCAGCCCTTCTGTCTTATTGCTTTTCCTTTAGGGAAAAATAAACACCTTGACATGATCGTCATGCAGCGCATGATTCACATTATTGGCAGCGATGAAGATATCTTCTCCTCCTTCATCGGAAATGACATAGGCCTTACCCGTACTTTTCATGTCCACACGGCCGGTGATGAATTTTTTCTTGTTGGCCAGTTCCTGCAGCCTGTCGGCATTCAGCATGAATTTCCCCTTTTTTACCTCATTAAGTTCACCGGCCCGGGTGAGTTCATCCAGGATGGTCAGCAGCAAGTCACGGCTGGCCTTGTCCTTGATGCCCAGCAAGCTGCTGATCTGCTTATAATTGTAGGTCCTGAAAGGATTGTCAGAGAATACGCTCATAACGATGCCGGCCAGCGTACTTTTAGGCCTGCGTGTATTTTTCTTTTTCTTAGCCATATCTTATGCAAATGTTGGAATAGATGAAATAAGTTGTTTGGTGTATTCGGTTTGCGGGTGGTCGCAAATGTCATCTGCATCACCTGCCTCCACAATTTTTCCGTCCTTCATGACCATGATCCTGTCTGACATATACCTTACGACCGACAGGTCATGGGAGATGAAAATATAAGTAAAGCGAAATTCTTTTTTCAGGTCATTCAGCAGGTTGAGTACCCTGGCCTGCACCGAGACATCAAGTGCGGATACCGCCTCATCGCAGATGATAAACCTGGGATTCAGCGAGAGGGCCCTGGCAATTACGATACGCTGCCGCTGCCCTCCTGAAAATTCATGGGGGTAGCGGTAGAAATGCGTTTCCTGCAGCCCTACCTTTTCCAGCAGTTCCATGGCAAGCTTCCTCCTTTCCCTGCCGGATTTGCCGATACCATGCACCACCATGGGTTCTATTATTGCCTGACCAATACTCATTCGAGGGTTGAGGGAAGAATAGGGATCCTGGAAAATGATATTCAATTGACGCCGGGCTTTTTTGAGCTGACCTGCATGGTATAGCAGGAGATCTTTCTCATCAAAATAAATACGGCCGCCATCCGGTTCAATGAGCCTGAGGATAGACCGTCCCAGCGTGGTTTTGCCGCAGCCGGATACACCCACCAATCCAAGGGTTTCTCCAGGATAGACCTCCAGGCTGACACGATCAACGGCATGGAGATATTCCTTTTTCTTACCCAGGAACGATTTTTTCAAGGTGTATTTCTTTTCCAGGTCTTCTACCTTGAGGAGCGGTTCATTCGCATACAACTGCTGATGTGTTGCCATCCTCTTTCCAGCAACCCGGGAAGGCTTACCGTCGCTGGCTACCTTTTTTGTCTGCATGAATTCATCCAGTGTAGGCAACCTTTCTGGCCGGCCATGCAGCGGGGGTCTGCAGGCGAGCAATCCCCGGGTATACGGATGCTGTGGATGACTGAAAAGGTCAGCAGATGATCCCTGTTCAACGATCTCCCCCCTGTACATCACGGCCACATTGCGAACAACCTGGGAGACAACAGCAAGGTCATGGCTGATAAATAGTAATCCCATGCCGAATTCCTCCTGCAGGCTGTTCAGCAAATTGATGATCTCCTTCTGAACGGTAACATCCAGGGCGGTAGTGGGCTCATCGGCGATCAACAGCTCTGGCTTGTTGGCCACGGCCATGGCGATCATCACACGTTGCTTCTGACCTCCTGAAACCTGGTGCGGATAGGCGCGGTAAATATCTTCCACCCGTGGCAAACGGACCTTTTCAAATAACTCCAGCGTTTGTTTGCGGGCTTCTTTTACGGACATCTTTTGATGACGGATCAGTATTTCAGTGACCTGCCTGCCACAACGCATCACCGGGTTCAGCGAGGTCATCGGCTCCTGGAAGATCATGGATATCCGTTGTCCCCTGATCTTACGAAGGTTGGTTTTGCTGGTGGTAAGCAAATCCTCGTCAAAAAAACGAATGCTACCTGACGCAATGGTCGCCTGGGTTGGGAGAAGCCGCATAATACTCAGTGCCGTAAGGGATTTCCCGGAACCGGATTCGCCAACAATACCCAGCGAGTCACCCTGCTTGAGTTCCAGTGACACCCCACTGACGGCAGTGTGCTTGTTTTCACCGCTACCAAAAGTGATCGATAAATTGTCTATGTTGAGCAAAAGGGGTTCTAATTTACCATCAAAGGTAATACTTGTCTTCAATGCATGGCCCTATCATGCCATTTCAATCTTAAATGAATCGCTCGATGGAAGGCTTTGGATTATATGAATTCCTTTTTGGAAGCTACAGTTGAAAAACGGGACAGTTATTTTCTTCATTCGAGGTAGGTGTTACTTTTACGATGATAGTCTTAAACAAACAATTCGTCAAACTGATTTAACATTTTCAAGTGAACCTTTGCCAAAAAACAATGTTAATAGAGTAAAGGTCCGGTAAAAACTGAGAAAAAAATTTGTTAAAAAAATCCTAAAATTTAAAATTTAACAACAATCGTAAAAGAGCTGAATTATATTCGCAGTGTCAAAGACATTACCAGAAGATCATAAATTATATGATCAAAGGCTAGCGAAAGAAAATTTTTCATAGTGTGTTTGTTTGGGTTGACGGTCAGGTTTCTCACGAAACCGGCCGTCATTTTTTTATGGACTTTACGATAAATTTCGTAATTTCATGACAAACCGATATATGAAAAAGTCAATTTGGATCCCCGATCTGATTAATCTCTTCTTTCCCAGAATTTGCCATGCCTGCAGGGAACCACTCATCGACCAGGAGAATGTGTTGTGTATGTCCTGTTCCCTGAAATTGCCGCGAACAAATTTCCATCTTCGCCATGACAATCCGGTGGCGATGGTGTTTTGGGGCAGGGTAAGGATAGAAGCTGCCACTTCCTTCCTCTTCTTCAACAAAGGCGGCCGGGTTCAGCAACTGATGCATGCCCTCAAATACAGGGGAAACAGGAAAGTCGGGATTTATCTTGGAAAGCTTTTCGGGAGTGCACTTTCCGATGCCGATACTTTCCGGGAAGCAGACCTCATCATTCCCGTACCCTTGCATCCGCGCAAGTTGCACAAGCGGGGATATAACCAGAGCGAAATGATCGGACAGGGACTCAGCGATACGATGGACAAGCCATTGAACACACAATCCCTTTCCAGGATTGTTCACACAGCATCACAAACACGCAAATCCCGTTACAGCCGGTGGGAGAATGTGAAAGATGTATTCCAGGTCAATCACCCCGAGCACGTTGCCGGTCGGCATATTCTTCTTGTTGATGACGTGCTGACAACGGGGGCTACGCTTGAGGCATGTGCCACGAAACTGCTGGAAGTAGAACATACCAAAGTCAGTATGGCAACTCTTGCATATGCTCAGGGGTAGCAGGGATGGTATCTTCCGGCCTGCCCATCTGTATCATGATCTTGTTGTAATTTTTCCTGTTACGGATCAATTTCCTTTTCAGGCGTGCCTGCCTGTTGAATACGTTGTATAATCCCTGAATGGGTCCACCGATGGGTGCGGGTTGGATATTTTTATACAGCAGTTCAGTACCTTCCCATTCCGGATAAAAAGCATCCAGATCCTGGGGATCCATGGTGGTGATCAGCATTTTCAGGGTTTCATAATCCCAGAAAGCCTGGATAACCACTTCATTGATCATGACGGTATCCTTTGCCATCAGCACATTGTAGTCCCTCGCATTGCTCATCACAGAACTGTCAACATACAGGATCCGCGGCGCGAAGCCTATGGAGGTAAACAATACGGAATCCAGGGGGCTCACATACATGATAAAGCTGCCGTCATCATGACTGATGGTTCCCCAGGCATTCATCTTACTGATGATGTGCGCCTTGGGCACGGGCAACAGGCTGTCAGCTGTGAGCACATGGCCTTCCAGTACAAGCAGGTTCCTTTCCGATTCCTGTGCAAAACCAAGCCCGGATAGTACGATCAGAAATAGCATCGACAGGACAACACGGCCTGCGAGAAACTTTTGGATATGTTTTACAAGGTAAATGTCGCAGATGTTATATAAAACGAATTTAAATTATAAATTAGCAGACGAAAGATAAAAATGCACATTAGTTAATTACTTAAAAGTTAAAAAAATGAAAAAAATCTTTACCCTATTTACCTTTTTATTCTTACTTACCGCGCTGAGTGCCCAGGATCTGCCAAATCCGGGTTTTGAAAGCTGGGAAGATATGGGCACCTATATGGAGCCCGAGTCCTGGACTACACCGAATTCATTTTCAATTCTGGCAGGTGTAGTTACGGTGACACAAAGCACTGATGCCGCCGAAGGCATGTACTCGGCGAGACTGGAAACGAAAGATGTCCTTGGTTTTACTGTTCCCGGAATGATGACCTACGCGCAGCTCGAAGTCGATTTTGTCACCCAGGAATTTTCTTTTGTAGGTGGTGTTCCCATGACCGAATTCGTCTCTCATGTGCATGGAAAATATAAATTCTCAGGTGATCAGGATTCTGCAAGCATCGTCGCCTACAGCTACAAATATGTTGAAGGTGAAGATGCCGATACCGTGGCTATAGGAGCCGGTTTCCTTTCCAATGCGGATGAATGGACCGAATTTACCTTTCCCGTCTTCCAGATAAGTCCGAATACGCCCGACACCTTCAACATTATCATTCTCTCTTCCAGTAATTTTGAGGGAACTGTCGGTTCAGTGCTCCATATTGATGATATCAGTGTATCGATGGTCACCAATGTAGCTGAAACGAAAGATGGATTCAGTGTGTCTACCTATCCAAACCCGGTTATAGACAGGGTGACATTCGAAACGGCCAAAAATGCCAACGAGAGAGAGGTTTCGATTTATGACATGACCGGTCGCCTGGTTACATCCAAAGCATTTAACAACCAGAAGGTTAGCCTTGATATGGGCACATTACCCCAGGGAATGTACACCTACCGGGTTGTTTCCGGGCAGGAACTGTTGAAGGCAGGATCGCTGGTAAAAAGGTAGATATTACCTGAAGTCTCAATGTCCTTCTTCATACATCCCAAACGCACACTGCTTTTGATGGCCACCCTTGTCATGGCAGTATCCCTTATCGGGCAGAATCAGCAAAGGCCGGAAGAGACCGAAAAGACTGACCAAAAGAAAGAGAGGACAGAGAAAGTCAAACAGGGATGGAATATTGGAGGTTTGCCGGTGGTCTCGTTCGACTCCGACCTCGGCTTTCAGTTCGGGGCACTGGCCAACCTCTATCATTACGGGGATGGGAGCCGTTACCCTTTTTACAATCACTCCCTCTACTTTGAGGCTTCCTGGTATACCAAAGGAAGCGGCATTTTCAGGTTTTATTATGATTCTGACAGGCTGATCCGTGGAATTCGCACTTCCGTAGATATTAGCTATATGCCCGACCAGGCCTTCTATTTTTATGGTTACAACGGATACGGATCCGTGTATAACGATGCCTGGGTTGACGAGGATACCGAGGATTACAAAACCCGCCTCTTCTATCGCTACCGTCGTGAATTTTTCAGGTTTAAAGCCGATTTCCAGGGAGATATTATTAAAAAGAAGTTTTTCTGGCTCGCCGGCCTCGACTTCTACAACATCTACACTTCTCCCATCGACCGGAAGAAATTTGACATTGCTGATACCACAGGGACGCTTTTCGACCAGTACAAAGCATGGAATATCATTCCCGAATCATATGCTCAGACCATCATGTACTATTCACGCATGACCGGTGCTTATAACGAAGGGCTGGGCGGTGTAAAGACCCTCCGCGGAATCTCCCGTAATCGTGTACTGGGCGACGGCTGGGTTATGGGTAATTTCGAATTGCGTTATCGCTTTCTCTATTTCCAGTGGATCAAGCAGAACTGGTACCTGGCACTCTCCGGCTTTTTTGACACCGGCCGTACCCTCAGCCTGATCGATGTCGAAGGAGTAGTTAAAGATGAAAACAATAACATTTCCTACCCTGAGGGAGAATCGGAGCAGGATTATTTTGATTTCGGTAACGACCGGTTTCACAACAGTGTGGGTGCGGGATTATATGTCGCCATGAACCAAAATTTCATCATCGCCATCAACTTCGGCAAAGCCCTGGACGAACAGGATGGGAATACCGGTTTTTATATTGGGATTAATTTTTTGTTTTAACGAAATGTATCAGACATTTTTGAGAAAGTAGCCCAAATTAATTTCACCCGAAGGGTTAATTTCCATCAATTTCGCCGCAGAAAAATTTTCACTGAATGACGCGCAAAGCACCAATGACGCCGAAGGCCCCTCCCCTCCCTCAAAAATTCCTCAACAACTCCGCCATAATCACCCCTAGGTAATTGCCGATGGCATAGCCAATGATACCCACGGTCAGACCCGATACCACGATTTCCTTATTCTTCAGTGCTCCGGCGACAACCGGCACGAAAGGTGGTGAACAGCTTAAAGCAGTAGATACGATGATCACATTGTCGGCGTCTATTTTAAATAAGGAGGCCAGCGTAACATGAATGGCAAGCGATCCCGCATAGACAAAAGTGACCCAATAAAAAATATGAATGTGGGAAGCTGAAAAATACCTCAGATCAGCCATTGATGCCACCACTACGCTGAAGATCAGGATAAAATACATGCCATAGTCGAATGTTTTCTCAATCCGGTGGATTCGGGGCACCAGGGAAGCGATAATGCTGAAGGAGGTGATCGACAGGATGATCACCACCATCTGGGATTCCTTTCCTGCCAGTTCACCCAGCCCGGCACTGACTGCTATAATAAGGAGGGTTACCCCAAGGGCGATCAGGTTGGGAAACAAATATCTTTTTCTTACCGGCTCAAGAAAACTTTCATCATTTTCCTCACCGGGTATTGTGAGGCTTTCATCCACTACCCCCTGGAATTTGTAAGGGGGGAGGAATTTTAAAAGGACACGCTGACCTATCGACATCACAAACAGCAGGAATACAGCGCCGATCACCAGGTCATAGGTGTGGGTTAAAATATAGGTGAGGGTATCCACATCCAGTGCCTTTTGGATGGAAGCCAGGTTTGGTGTCCCCCCTGAATAGACACCGGTCATCATTCCGGCAATTTTCCATGAATCTTCAATTTGACCGCCAAATAGGAAATATCCGCCAATAATGGGCAGGATCACCGATATCAACCCCAGGAAAAGGGAAAGAAAGGTTTTGCCGGCTATTTTAAACCAGTTTCGGATGTTCAGTGAATAAAGGAGCATAGGTAATCCAAGGGCGATGGCCAGGGTGGTCATCAGGTCCTGCAGCTTATGGATCCTGAAATATTGCAGGTCATCATCGGTAATAGTTCCCTCGATGTGGTACTGGTCCACCAGGTCGTGGGTAAGCTTGATGTCCTTGTTGGTAACCAGTTCGAGCATGGTCTGGCTGGCTTCAGGGAAGAGGCCGATATTGCCAACGATCAGGCCAATCGCATAGGCGATCAGCACTGTACCGATCTTTTTCGCTATGCTACTCTTGTAGCTCAGGTAATTGATCCCCGCGGGAACAAGGAGATAAAACAACAACAGGAAGGCGATACCCATAGGATGCGGTTTCTGATCGTTTCAAATATAGCATTATTTGTGTTCTGCTATGCACGAGTATATGTAAAGGGTTATGTATTCACAAAAGATAACCGATATTCGATGGAAAAGTATTATTTTTGCACCCCTTCTATTTTAAATAGAAGCATGGCCTCATAGTTCAAGGGATACCTGCCTGCCGGCAGGCAGGGAATAGGAGTTTCCCGCAAATTGAACAAGGAGACCGAGGAACATAGTAAAGGCCTCATAGTTCAAGGGATAGAATAGGAGTTTCCTAAACTCTAGATCCAGGTTCGAGTCCTGGTGAGGCTACAAAAACCACTTCTTAACGAGGTGGTTTTCTTTGTTTTAGCCTATCTGTATTTTATCGTTTGGTAGGTGATTTGGTAGGTAAACACACCACCAGCGAAACCTCGTAAGCACCAATTGCGATGATTGGAGGCTTTGTCAAGGCCTTGATTCCCGGCGATCAAGCTTGTTTAGCCTTTACCAAGCCGGAAATCAAAGCTACTTTTGCGGTGGAGGTTGAGCTTATCATCCAGGCCGCTGACAGAGGTGTGAGAACATTGGATATCCCCCAATAAACTGGACGGCAAGTTAGGCTACTTAAAATGTAGTAATTTGCTATGATGATTAAAGAAAGAAAAAAGTATGATCGAGATTTCAAGCAGAAAGCTGTTGAACTCTCATTCGCAAGAGGCAATGCCAAAGAGATTGCCGGGGAGTTAGGTATTCGCCCAGAGTTATTGTATCGCTGGCGCAGAGAATACCAGAAATATGATAAAAATAGTTTTCCAGGCAAAGGGAAGCCTAAAATGACGGATTTGGAGAAAGAGATTGCCCGATTACAGAAAGAACTCCGTGATGCAAAGATGGAAAAGGACATCTTAAAAAAAGCGGTAAGCATCTTCTCCAGGAGCGAAAGAAAATCTACCAATTTATAAGCGATCACCGCACCAGATTTACCATTGAGATGATGTGCAAAGTTTTCAAGGTGACAAAAAGCAGTTATTATGGCTGGCTGAAGAATGGTCCTTCCACCCGATGGCAGGAAAATGAAAAGCTACTCAATGAGATCATGGATATTTTTGAAGAAAGCGATTCTACATATGGTGGTCCCCGGATGACCAAAGAGTTGAAGTCAAAAGGTTGGGTAGTTGGGAAGAATCGGGTAGCCAATCTCATGCGTGGAGCGGATCTGCGGGCCAGGAAACCGAAAAGGCACAAGGTTACAACAGGCTCCAGGCACAATTACCCTATTGCACCCAATTTGCAGAATCAAGAGTTTCATGCTACCCGACCGGGTGAAGTTTGGGTGTCAGACATCACCTACGTTCGTACAAGGAATGGATGGCTTTACCTCACGGTGATTGTTGACCTGTATGACCGGAAAGTTATCGGCTGGTCTATGAGCAAAGATCTTTCTGCTAAAGAAATGGTTATCGCTGCTTGGAAGATGGCTATTTGGAAGGATCCGATAACAGGAAAGTTGATTTTTCATTCTGACAGGGGCATCCAGTATGCCTGTCAGGAGTTTTCTAAAATCCTTAAGGCAATACCGTTGATATCTCAAAGCATGAGCCGGAAAGGTAATTGCTGGGACAATGCTGTTGCTGAGAGCTTCTTTAAAACAATTAAGGTGGAGTGGATATATTCTCACATTTACATCGATCAGGAGCATGCCGAACTTTCAATCTTTAAGTGGATTGAAAGCTGGTATAATCGCAGGAGAAGACACTCTGCCCTGGATTATCAAACAATAGAAGAATTTGAATTAAATAATTGTAATTTTATAAATGCAGCCTAGCTTAAGTGAGCGTCCTAATTATCGGGGTAGGTCCAGTCCACTTTATGCTGACAATTCACACAGTAAAGTGAAGTATTATGAAACAGTATATTTTATTAACTCTCAATACCCTGACCCTCATCCTGACACTGATCGTCAATTTCCTGTCCGGATCCGGTGCTATCGGAGGTAAAACCATTGGGGAAGTCAGTGCGCAAAATGAAACACTCGTAACACCTGCCGGATATGCCTTTTCCATCTGGGGGATTATCTATCTATTGCTGATCGCTTATGTGTCCTACCAATGGTATGACTGGATCAGGCATAAGTCGGATCATGAACTGAAAAAGGCAAATGTATGGTTCATGTTAAGCAACGTGTTCAATAGCTCCTGGATCTATTTCTGGCTGAACGGATATTTAGGACTTTCCGTGATTGTCATGTTTATGCTGCTGGTATCGTTGATCATACTCACCATCAGGCTTAGATTGGAAACATGGGATGCCCCGGTGCGGATTATTTTCTTTGTCTGGTGGCCGATCTGTATATACCTCGGCTGGATCATTGCCGCGTCGGTGGCCAACACAGCCATTTACCTGAAAAGTATTCCGTGGGAAGGATTTGGTATTCCGGAAAATATCTGGGCTGTGGTCATGATCATCATCGCTGCCCTGATTTATATCTTCCTTATCTTTACAAGGAACCTGCGTGAAGCAGCCGGGGTCGGCATATGGGCCTTTGTGGCGATTGCAGTGAAACAAAAGGGAACGTATCCCGAAGTTGTGGTTACGGCCGTTATCATGTCAGTGATTTTGTTTCTCCTGATCGCTTATCATGGATATAAAAATCAGAACACCTCTCCGTTCAAGAAGATAGCCCGCGGCGAGATTTGATTTGCACGACAGGGATTACTTTTACATTTTACTGGTTTAAGTTCGTACAGAATCTCTCTTGTTCATCTTTCTCTCTGGTTTTTCTCTGGTTTAAGTTAAACTTAAACCTACCTACCATTCCAATTCTTTGCCAGCTCTGCCCGATCATTAATATGGAAACGACTTTCCGTCGCCGGCATGACTGAACTACAGGATTTTTCTTCATGGAACATTCTTTGTGTAAAAAAAGGTAAATTATGGATAAGGCGGAGCATCGACCGGCAGGAACCAAATAAGCAAAATAACATGCTGAAGGGAAGAAAATTTGTCATCGGAGATATTCACAGTCACCATAAGCAGCTGATAGAGGTGTTTGAGAGGGCAGAATTTGATTTTGAAAAAGATACGCTGATCAGCCTGGGCGACCTCGTAGATCGAGGGCCCAATCCGATTGAGGTGATCGAAACCCTGATGCAGGTTAAAAACTTCATCCACATCCTTGGCAATCACGACGAATGGTGCCTGCAATATCTGTTGCACAACGAACAACCTTACGTTTGGTTGGCACAGGGCGGGGATACTACCCTATCGGCCTATTTGAAAAACCGGGAAAAGATAAATAGTCATATTGCTTTTTTCCTAAAGGCCAAGCTATTTCACATCGATCGCGAAAACAGGTTATTCGTTCATGCAGGATTCAATCCCAATATGCCATTCGTTGAACAAATCGAGAGGAAGGATATACTGATCTGGGACCGGTCCCTGGTCCATACAGCCATGGATTATCATCTCACAGGGAAAAGATTCGCAGGGTTCAGCGAGATTTTTGTGGGACATACCCCCACGCAGATCATCAGGGAAACCTCTCCGCAACAATTCAGCAACCTGTGGATGCTCGATACCGGGGTATACCTTTCCGGAATACTGACCCTCATGGAAATTGAAACCAAAGAATACTGGCAGTCGACTGTCTCGTCATGACTTTGTGGTCTTATCAGCGTATGGGTTTAAGCCGGAGACTTAAGCCAGTGTGTATTCCTTGCGACGGAGTAAATCATTGAACATTGACGAAATTTATTTTGTTCTTCCACATGCACGTTATACATCATGCATGATGATGAGCATAAAAAAGTAACAAATCAAATCCTAAACTTGAAAAACTTCTTGCATGAAAACAATGTTTACCTCTTTCATCCTTTTGCTGGCTATCTTGATTTCCCCACAAATCAACGCCCAGGATTACTCTTTTGAAGATTTTGTAGGTACTTGGAACGGTACCATCAGCAGTCAGTCGTTCGAACCTTACGAGGATCCCATCACCATGATCATCGAACCGGATGGGTTTTATACAGAAACTTCAGGTCATCTGATGCCGACCATCTATCCGAATACGCAGGAATGTGATTTTGATGAGGAAAGCAACCGGATGCACTGGTGGTACCTGAACCTTGTGTATGCCGGACAATATTTTTACCAGCATTTCTTCTACGAAGTTGTCTATTTCCAGAACGACACCCTTGAAATGCACTACAATTTCTGGGATGATCCTGAACCGCATCCTGAAGTGGGAACCCTGATACTTGTCAGGCAAACCACGGTGAGTGTTGCTGAAAATCTGCCAGACAGGGCACCGCAAAAGGAACTGATCCGCGTGCTGGATCTCAACGGGCGTGAGCGCCCTGCCGATACCAGGGGTGAATTGCTGATTTTCCAGTTCAGCGACGGGACGGTAGAAAAGAAATTCATACTGTAACAGCTAAGGGAGCAGGTCAGAAGGAGACAAACCTGTCTTTCTTGTTCTGCCACCTCACCAGGCTGAACAAGACGGTACATCGGTTATGGATGTCCATCATCCGCACCGAACGGGCTTCGCGACCGAGGGAGAATTCTGCGTTGATCAGATCGAGGTCGCGAACGATGGCCAGGCCGTCATGATGGCGTAGCCGGACGGAGGTTTTGTTCTGTGTGGCATAAAATACTTTGGCCCTTCTTGATACAATCACGGAGGTGACCAGGAAGACATTGCGGCTGTAAGTGTGGTACTTCTTTTTATACCATATCCGTTCCAGGTCGTCCACCAGGTCATCATAAAAAAGATCGGTGGTGATGCCATTTTCAATGATCACGACCGCACTGTTTTTCGTAGCAAAGCCGATACTTGCCTCTGATTTCCCCAGGCTGGTGGTTGTATCCCCGCCCAGGTTCACGTTGATAGAGGTGCCGCTGTAATAGAAATGATCCTGCTGCTCTCCGACATTGATGAATTCCTCTTTCTTCTTTTTGATCAGCCTGAAAATATTTGTGGTCACACTAAAATTCCTGGATCTGCCATGGGGTCGTGTCAGGATCGCCCCGACAGAAAGCTTGCCCAGGGGATCATTGAAGTAACGGTCGAATCCGGCAAATTTTTTCATTGGGAAATTTGTGTTTTACTATTAAACATTCTTTTATCCATCAGCAAAAACAAGAAATCAAACTCACCTTCATACACCATGCATTGCTAAATCATACAATACCTGCATATAACAACAGGTTAAATATAGCTACTATTCCACAATTCCTAATAGGGAAAGAAGTCCTGATCACCAATTTACCCGGATTCGTATGCCCGTCCGCAAGCGAATGCAAGACAGGTCCGGGATATTTTTACATTTGTAGTGTTGCCATGGAGGACCATACCGATATACTGATCATGATCCGAAAGATCGTCCGGTCGATCAACTTAGAATCCAAAAAAATACAGAAAGACTTTGGCATCAGCATTCCGCAATTGCTCTGCCTGAACTACCTCGGTCAGCAGGAGAATTACCAGGGCACACATAAGGAGCTGACCGTCTATCTGAACCTGAACAGCAGTACCGTGACGGGTATCATCAATCGCCTTGAGAAAAAAGGACTTGTTGCACGACTGCCTAAAAAGGACGACAAAAGAGTGACATATATCTCCCTGACTTCCGCCGGTTTCAAACTTCTTGGAGAAACGCCTGACCTTCTCCACCAGAAACTGCTTAAGAAACTGTATCTTATCCCTGAGTCTGACCTTGTCACCATTCTACACCCAATTATGTTCTAAAGAACCTTTTTAGAAATAAATTGATTTCTAATCTTTTACCTATTTTGCAGTCAATAGTTATAAGAGGTTAACAATTTCATGAATCTTGTTCCAATAAAAGGCTTTTTAAACTGTAATTCAATTGTTTATGTCTCTTTAATCCTCCATCTTCCGGCTTATCCGGGAGCCGGGGTTAAAATTTATTGCTATTTTTGTCGCATAGAACATATTATAGATTATGCTCCTATGGATGTCAATCCTACATACCGCCCAGCGAAACTTATTCATAACCCTGGTTGCCAGTCTGGTATTGTACATTATTAATTATCTGATAATCAACGCAATAATTCAATATAAAAATTACAGGGACCTCAGGTTCATTTCAAGCAACAACAACTTTTTTATCTATCTGTTGCGTCATATAGTAAGTGGCAAAAGTCTCTGGATCTCATTTTTGCTATTACCGGTTGAGTTGATTGTCCTCTACCTGGCAATATCAGGACTTTAAAACAGAAAGGAGAACTGTATTATAAAGATGTCATCTAATGCAACAAAACGTATTGTTTTTGCTGGTTAACCAAAGTTGAAGAATTTCTTTAATATAAATTCTCCATGTCATTTCCCTATCCTTCCCTGGTCAAGTATTTCCTTATTGCATTCCTCGTTATTTATGTTTTACCGGTATCGGGAAAATCTGGCGGTTTCACCTTAGAGCGTGATCAGATAGCTTCTTCCAGCGGGTATATCAAACTGAGCTGGGAATCTGACAAGGATTCATTATTTATCCTGCAAAAATCAGATTCACCCGATTTCAGGGATGCGGAGGTCATTTATAGTGGACCCGATAAAGCGAGTTTTATTTCAGGCCTGGAAAACGGCCGCTACTATTTCAGGATCCGGCCTGCTGACAAGTCCTGGTCCGATACCGTACTGGTTGAAGTGAAACACCAATCGTTACAGCTTGCCTTCACCCTTTTTGGACTTGGGGCTATTGTCTTTCTGCTTACGGTGTTCGTAGTGGCTGATGGTGTGAGAAAGACATCCAAAGAAACCTATTGATGGAATTTCAATCGAACATAGTGCCGCAGGAAACAGGCTGGATATTACTGGGTATCCTGGGCGCTTTATGGATCATCCTGGGCATTTACTGGGGACGAAAAGCCAGGAATATGGAAGGCTTTATGGTTGCCGGCAGGAACGTGGGCCTTGCTTTCGGCGCTGCTACGGCGATGGCGACATGGGTCACGTCCAACACCACCATGCTGGCACCTCAGTTTGCCCTTCAGTTGGGGATCTGGGGTATGATCGCCTATTCAACCGCGGCTTTCGGGTTATTCCTGTTCGCACCCCTGGCCAGGCGTATAAGGCAATTACTGCCCAAAGGATTTACGAGCGGCGACTTTATTCGGCTGCGCTATGGAAAACCCACCTGGTCTCTTTTCCTGGCCATCAGTATCTTTTACGGCTTTACCTGGTTGATCAGCATGGGAATGGCGGGGGGTATTCTCATGAACGCCATCGCCGGCATACCCTATGAAATTGGCATGAGCGTCATACTTTTTGTCTGTGTGGTGTATACCCTTTTCGGCGGATTATATGCTGTGATCGGAACGGATTACATACAATCCCTGATCATCCTTTTTGGTATCGTGGTCGTAGGTGTAGCCGTCCTGATGCAGGTCGATTTCGGGACCATCCATACCCATCTCGTCGATGAAAAGCCGATGTTGATGAACGCCTTAATGCCTGCAGCGATCATGGCCATCTTCAACAACCTTTTGTTTGGCCTTGGGGAAGTGTTCCACAGCAATGTCTGGTGGAGCCGTGCCTATGCCATGCGGGCAAACGTGGGTAGCAAAGCCTACACGCTGGCTGGATTTTTCTGGCTTCCCGTCCCTATCGCTGCTGGATTTATCGCCCTCACAAGCGGGTCGCTCGGCATCAATATCACCAGCCCTGACATGGTGGGTCCATTGATCTCAGCGCAGGTACTGGGCAAAACGGGAGCCGCCATTGTATTCGCTGTATTTTTCTGCTCCCTTGCTTCCAGCATCGACAGCCTGCTGGCAGCGACATCAGACCTGATCGCAGAAGATATTTATAAGAAAATGATACGACCCAAAGCGGGAGAAAAGCATATGCGCAGAATTTCTACCCTGATCATCATCGGCCTGGGTTTATTTGCCTGGGCGATGTGCATGCCACGAATCGGAACACTCGCCACCGTACTTTTCTTTGCAGGGCCCATGGTTGGCAGCACCATCTGGCCGATCGCAACAGGACTGTTCTGGAAAAAAGCGAATGCGAGAGGTGCCTTGCTGGGGATGATCCTG
Source organism: bacterium (assembly GCA_037382165.1). Lineage (GTDB taxonomy): Bacteria > Bacteroidota > Bacteroidia > Bacteroidales > F082 > JAADID01. Next base: position 17,196 of record JARRQC010000102.1, read on the forward strand.
GGCAGCGTCATCGGCCTGGCAGCCTATTTTCAGCTCGGATGGTATACCGCTTCACTCATCGGAGCGGCAGTGTCCATGATCACCGTGGTTATTTTTTCCTTCAGCTTTCCGGCCGATTTCAACTGGAAGGATCTAAATGAACAATCAATAAAAACAAATCAATAATGTATTTCCCTGAATCATTCCTGAGTATCATGATCTACGTATCACTTGCAGGTATCACAGCCGCGGGTATCACGCTGATCATCCTGGTGATCAGGGACATTAAAAGAAAAAAATTATGGTAACCGAAAAATTTAACCCGGACAAAAGCCTGGCAGATATTGATCCGATGGATTCAGACGGCCTGACCCCTGATCCGGAGAAACTGCTGGAAGACGAATTTATCGACATCAACACGCTCCAGAAACTAAAGGGCCAAAGCATTATTTCTGTCAACCAGTTTGACAAGAAGATGGTCCTCGAACTCTGCAAATTTGCCGCCCTGCTTGAGAGTACAAACATAGCGGAATCACATCCACTGGATGGAAAGATAGTGGTTACCGCTTTTTTTGAAGCCAGCACACGTACACGCCTCTCTTTTGAAAGTGCTGTTCTCAGGCTGGACGGAAAAAGTATAAGTATCTCTGATGGCAGTACGACCGGACAGGCCAAGGGTGAATCATTGGCGGATATCGGTGAAATGTTTAATGCTTACGCGGATGCCGTCGTCATGCGTCACACGGAGACCGATTCCGTCAACCAGATCATGCAAAACCTGCGCGTTCCGCTGATCAACGCCGGCAATGGAACCGGAGAGCACCCTACCCAGGCACTCACCGACTGGTTTGCCATCCTGAAATGGAAACCGGAACTTAAGCAGACCATGGATCCCGGTAAGAAGATACACCTTGGCATACTGGGAACACCAGGAAGTATGCGGGCAGTCAATAGCTTTCTGCGTATGTCTCTGTTGTTCCACGAGAATATACGGCAGATCAGCATCATTTCCGAGATGGCGGATCCACTCGGCGAAGAATTGACAAACCTGGTCAAACGATCGAATATTGAGATACTCAAAACACATGATATCAATGAGGTGGTTTCCGACCTTGATGTCATTTACATGAATTCCATCGCTTTCCTGGGTGATAGTTATAAATCACTTGATTCGCGATATAAATTAAACAAGGACACCCGGTTGAAGAAAGATGCCGTCGTACTGCATCCGTTGGCCAGGCTGGATGAGCTGGATCCCAACCTCGACGGTACCCATCATAACCTTTACTTTACCCAGGCACACGGCGCCGTTTTTATTCGTCAGGCCCTGCTGATTTCGATACTCAACAGGTTTGACAGGCTTCCCAAATCAGAAATACCAGTAAAATAATGTGCGGAATAACAGGATTTTGGAAAGTCGGCGGATTGGCTGATGATGACAGTGCGAATCTGGTAAAAATGGCCGAAACGCTGCATCATCGCGGTCCTGATGGATATGGTTACCATAACGACAGAAAAAAAGGATTGGCCATGGGGCATGCCCGTTTATCAATTATAGACCTTGAAACCGGAGACCAGCCCTTGTACAGCAGCAACAAGAAAAATGTGCTGACCGTCAATGGTGAGTTTTACGATTACAAGAGGATAAGAACGGACCTTCGTCTCGAGGGCTTCCGGTTTTCCACCAAGGCGGACAGTGAAATTGCCCTTCCCTTATACGAAAAACACGGGCTTGACTTTATAGAACACCTCCGCGGGGAATTCGGATTCGTATTATACGATGGGGACAGGGATCGCCTGATCATGGTACGTGACCGATTCGGAATAAAACCGCTTTTCTTTCATTTTGAAGGAGATAAAATATTCTGGGGGTCAGAGATCAAATCACTGCTAGCCCACACTGAAATATCCGCCTCCTTTGACGATCAGGCGCTGGTGCACCAGCTGATGCATACCATGGTGCCCGGCACCAGTGCATTCAAGGATATCCATGCCGTAAAGCCCGGGCACATGCTTGTCATACAACGTAAGCAGGGTCGTCTCCACCTGGAGGACCATAAGTACTGGGACCTCGATTTTCCCACTGAAGATCAGCGGGATTACAGTAAACCTCCAGAATATTATATCAAAAGAACGCAGGAGGAATTGCTGGAGGCCGTTTCATTCAGGCTGGAAGCAGACGTTCCTGTCGGATGCTATCTTTCAGGGGGTATAGACAGCTGTTCTATGCTTGGCCTGGCCTCCTCCATGCAGCAATCCCCCGTAAAAGCATTTACCATTAGTTTCGACAGTGATGTTTATGACGAAGCACATATTGCCAGGGAGATGGCTGAAAAAGTCAAGGCCGATCAGGTTCAGATCAATCTTTCTGCCGATGAGCTATATGGTGAGAATTATATCCGCACCCTGTGGCATGCCGAACGGACTTTTTACAATACACTTGGCGTGGCCAAATGGTGTATGAGCAAGGAAGTGAACCAAAATGACTACCGGGTGGTGGTTACCGGCGAAGGTTCTGATGAATTGTTTGGTGGTTATCCATTCTTTAAGCGGGACATGCTCCGTTATGGTCACCTTGAAAGCGG
>JARRQC010000103.1:0-7291 GCA_037382165.1 bacterium
CGGATATGGATTCGCGCCGATAAGCACGGGTACATAAGCTGTAGTATCAAAACCTGCGGTATCCAGCATAACCTGCCATTGCTCAGCATCCCCGTTTTCGGTCCACGACAGCAATGCCGAAGAATTTGTCAGGTCGCTGACGGCAAGGTTGGAAGGCCGGAAGCATGGACTCAGGTCGACATCAAACCGGTCGATGGTGTCACTGTTCACATTGATGGCGAATACGGTACAGGTGTCACCAATGAAATTGAACTTGGTGAAATGGAGTTGCTTGGTGGCAAAAACGATGCTGTCATAGGCAAAATTGACATCATACAATTGAGCCCCGCCACCTCCTGTAGTGACATGATGCACCCCTTCCACCAGGCAATGTACGTAATTGTGGTTGTGACCGGCGATGAGGAACTGGATCCCATTATCCCGGCAGAGATTATGGATGGTCGTTTTCACATAGAAGTTGTTCTGCGGCCCGGCATGCCAGCCCGGTTCATGAAGCAGCAGTATTTTCCACTTTTTCGTCGTGGATGCAAGATCATTCACGAGCCAGTTGTATTGGGCGGATCCCACGGAATAATCGGTATACTGGTCCAGCACCGTGATATGCACATCACCATAGTCATAGGACCAGTACCTGCCCCCGATAAAAGGATAGGGAAAGAACCCGGCATACAGTACCCCGCTCTCTTCATGATTCCCTATGGCAGCCTGGAAGGGCAAAACGCTGAATAGCTTGCGGAGGTTCGGAAACCTGTCGCTGAATATGTCATCGTCCCACTGGGCGTCTACATCCCCATTGGTGACCAGGTCACCGCTGCTGAGCAGGATCGTTTGTGAGGCGGTATCCGCTTCCATGTTTCTCAGGATGCTTGCCGCCACGCTGTCATGCCGGATGGTAAGTGTCCTCGAATCTCCGTAGGCATAGATCGAATAGGGAAGTTCGTTTTCAGGAGGTGCGGCAGTAAAATTGCCGGTAAAGACCTCCAGGCCCACCCTCACCCTGAAATAATACTTTTCTGAGGGAGTCAGTCCGGTAAGGGTGTATTTATGCTGATGTGCATCTCCATATTCGCTCACTTCGACACTCGAACCATAGGTGGTATCGGCGCCCCATTCGAGGATGGCGGTGCTGGTACTCGAAAGCTGCCAGTGTATCTGCATTTCGGTGTTCACCCCCCCGTAAATGATATAGGGGGCCTTCCTGACAAACCGCCAGGTTGTAAAGGTGTTGGGCCCGATCCACGCGCTCGTGTCGCCTTCGCCGCACCAGGCCCTCACGTACCAGTCATACATGGTATTTGTATCAAGGCCTGAGATCGTATAGGGATTTGTTGAAATGACCTGTGGTGTTACCCCCGTTGTATCGAATCCGGCGGTATCAAACAGGATCTGCCATTCGGATTCATTACCATTCGCTTGCCAGTTGAGTTGTGCGGAGGTGACTCCAAGGTTGCTTACTGTCTGATTTGAGGGTGTGGCACAGGTGGAGATCATGATATTATCGAAGGAGATTCCATCCCCGGGTGTAAAGGTCTTACCTTTTTGTACAAATTTTATCTGAAAAGTTTCACTGGCGTTTTGTGAAGGTGATGCTGAAGAAAGTGCTTCATCTATATCCAGTCCCGCCACATAGGAATAGACATTATCGGTCCAGTCTCCCGGTTCGAGATGGTAGAGGGTTATCCAGGCGTCATCTTCACTACCCCTGATCCATATCCGGTCTTCTGAGTTGGTTTCATCGCCGTGGTCCGAATACCAGAAGGTGAGTTCCAGGTCAGTGGATTCAGCATAATTCGCCAGATTCAGTGTAAGAATTGCTGTACTCAGGGAATAAATACCGTTATTGGGATATTTGTCCAGTGTAAGGGCGCCATTACCATACCGGGTTTGGTGGGCAGCTGTACCCCATCGGCAACGGTTCTCGTTGACCCGTTCAGGCTCAAAGGTCCAGATGAATTCATCCGACCTGTAAAACTGCTTGTTAATCCTCGTTAGATCATTGCTTGTATTCTCCCATTTTTCTACCCATGGAAGCACAGCATCCAATAGGGTATCACCATACGTCTGAAAGGTATACGGCCCGATCCAGTCGCTGTAAAATCCATCCCCGCAACTTGACCGTACATAGCATTCATACGTATAACTTGCATTCAATGTGCTGACTAAATAGGGGTTTTCAGTTATATCAATCGGTGTGACAAGGGTTGTATCCAGGCCGGCTGAATCAATAGCGATCTGCCAGGCAGTTGCAGAACCGTTTTCGATCCAGCTCAACACGGCGGAGGTATCGGTTATGTCAGATACAACTAATTCAGAAGGATTTGGACAACCATTATTATAAAGGGGGTCGGCCATTACCGAATCGAGAAAAATTAGGGCTTCCTCCCTGAAAGACTCCGGCATGGCATGGGAATCGGCATGATCAAAGAAAGAATAGGCCAGGCCATAATCGTCCAGCGTATCTTGAAATGCAACATTAGGATCATACAAAGTAAGTTCGTCATTTTGACCGGCCCCGAAGAAGAGTGCGACGGAATCATCAGGTGTAAGCAAATCAAGGTCGGATACAATGTCAAATTCCTGCCATTTTTGAAAAATGGAGTCAATAATATTGCCGTCTTCGTCCAGCGGAAACTCAATGATTTGAGGATTCACATAAGTTTGGGGACTAGTCAGGTTCGGTGAAAAGGCACCCGCCGCGGCAAAGATCATCTTTGTGACATCTCCATCATTCTCATAATCATAGGTATAGGGTGCGCCTGCCGGATGCTCCTGTAAAACAAGGGATTTTACCCCTTCTTTGGCCACCTCAAAATTGAGGGCTGATGCATGGGCTGCGATGGCACGGAAAAGACTATCATGCAAAATGGCATACCTGAATGCGCCATATCCTCCCATGGATTGCCCCATTATACTTCGATGCGCTTTTCGATCAGCGGTCCGATAGGTAGAATCTATCCACTGAATGAGATCTGTAATGTGAAAATCCTCATAATCTCCCGATGTGACGGAATTTACATAGAAGCTGCCATTGAACGGTACTGCACTGTTGTTGGGACAGACAATGATCAGCGGGTCTATTGTCCCCGCATTGATGAGTTCTTCTGCCTTGCTCATGACAAGGTCGGCTGAATTCTCGCTTCCACCCCATCCGTGCAGAAAATAGATCACCGGATACAATGTGTCGATGCTTGAACTGTATCCTGGTGGTAAGTACACGTCCACATTTATTGTCTGGTCCAGCACAGGGCTGTAAAAAGAAGTATCATTAACCTGACCCCGGAGAAAAGAAAAGTGGAAGAGCAGAAGGGGAATAAAAAATAGAACGAGAAAGCGCACCCTGTGATTTCGACAATTTGATCCCAAAGGGTAAGCAGGATTAGGATTAAGTTTACTAATGAATATTTTAAGTGATTCTTTCATTTTAATTGCGAGTACTGTCGACAGTTAATCGTTGGTTAATATCAGACAGCTTTTCTTTCATTTGCATTGCTAATCTTCCTGCTTTTATTTCATATAAATGACAAGTGCTTTCCCGGACAAAATACTATCCTCCCGAAGAGGATATAACAAATTTAACAATACTGAATAAATTCTGAAAAAATCATGAAAAGATATGCGTTACTGACCACATTAAAACACTCCAACTTTATCAGTAAAAATTGAAGATGCTTTGAAAACAAATAGTCGAATTCCTGTCCACCTGCCAGGGTTATATGACAGACAGGCTTGTCGCCAGCTTGTTTATTTTTACGTTTTGGGCAAGCTGGCCAATTGGGTTAGGGTTTATATACGGTTCAATACAAACGACAAGGCTTTAATTCGTGGTTTATTGCAGGATAACCGCCGATCGATGGGTATGGTTATTCAGTTTTACAGACAGAATATACAAACCTGGTATTATATTCGTCATGGAGTTCTTCCTGATTTTCCAGTGCACTGAATGGATGCCTGCCTCCAATTCCGCCCTTTGGATTTCTGCAATTTGTATACCGCTCAGGTTAAGCAATGAAATTTGCACTTGCTGTTTTTTAAGAAGCTCAAATTGAATAGTCAGCTGTTGGGAGGCGGGATTGGGATATATCTTCACAGCAAGGTGGGAGCTGTTGAAAGCTTCGGTCGATTTATTTCCTGCATACATGTTATACAAAGCCAGAATATCATCCGCACTCAGCGCCATATTGTAAAGTCTGGGATCATCAATAATCCCGTTGAAAAATGATCCTTTCTTATTTCTTAACGCCCCGATAGTTAATTCCCTGGATGAAATAATACTGATATCTTGAAATTGTGATATATCATTGCTTCCTGCTTCATTTCCATCCAGGTAAAACGTCAATTGATTATCCCTGTCTATGACCAGGGCTGCGTGATACCAGGTATTCGTTTCCAGACTAATGGGATCAGAGACAAATTCTACCTGGTTCGTTCCATCGGAAATAAAAAGCCTCAATTGATCGGAATTGACAATGAACCAGTAGCCTTCTTCATTTTTCGATCCTCCGCCTTTACCCAGAATGGTGGCATTCTCTTCCTGGAATCCCTCCGGATTCAACCAGGCACTAATGGTAAAATCAGCAGTATCCATATCCATCGCATTTCCGATGCCACAATCTACCCGATCTTGCCAACCGTCGAAGAGAATACCGTGACCGGAGATTCCGGCAGCCCAGGTTGCGTCGCTAACCAGGATTCCATCATTCGTCCCTGATACATCCTCAGTCGTATTGCCGGATCCTTCATCCATAGGCCAATGTGCAACGGGTACGGTGTCATAAGTTGGGATTTCTTCTACAAATACGCTGACATCACTCGTAACGGAATCTATTCCGTCTGATACAAATACCCTCAGGAGATAATTTCCTGCAAGCGAAAAAGAGGCGTTAGTATTGAATGCCTGGGTAGAATTGTTAGGATTGAATTCAACAACTCCGGGACCTGATACTTTGTTCCAGCGATAGTTTAATATATCTTCATCCGAATCACTCGCGGCCACGCTCAGCGCAGAAGTATCATCAAGGAATAAGGTGTCGGGCGATGCTTCTGCCGGCATAGATATGACTGGGGGGTTGTTGGGATCCGGATCCGGGTTGGGAACGCCGCTCATGATGTCCATTACATCGTCTGCTGTCAGGGTAACATCGTAAAGCCGGGTTTCATCCAAAGTACCCTGAAGGAATGAAAAAGCACTTTCCCCCCAGGAACCAAGGTTTAAATTTTTCGATGAAGTTATATCGATACCATGAAAGGAGGAAAGATCGAATGTTCCGTTGATTTCACCATCAACATAAAAGGTAACCAACTCATCCCTGTCAAATGAAACGGCCAGGTGATGCCATGTGTCCGGACTCAGGCTGATCACTCCCGAATAGGCCTGCAGCCTGCTGTTGCCGTCAGAGACATAGAACCATATCCTGCCGCTTCTGTATATCAACCAGTAGCCTTCATCATAGGAGGCTCCGGCACCCTTGCTCATGATGGTGGGGTAGGTGTTTTGTTCTGCTCCCATTTTTATCCACGTCGCAATGGAAAAATCTGAAATTCCTATGTCAAGTCCGGTATTGTTCCCGCAATCAATCCTGTCGTTCACCCCGTCAAGGAGGATCCCGTTACCATAATAACCCGCTGTCCAAGATGCTCCGTTAAGTAGCGTGCCATCATTTTCACCTGCCTGATCAGCTGTAATCACCCCGTTTTCCTCATTCATGTTCCAGTAAGCTGTGGGTGAAATCCCGGCGGTCTCTTCCACTACAGATATACTGACCGTACTTGAAACGGTATCTGTACTATCGGTAATATCAACCCGGATTACATAATCGCCTGTGGAAGAAAAAGATGCTGTAGTAGTGCCCGCATTTTCTGAATTGTTTGGAGAGAAATCGATATTTCCGGGTCCTGAAACGGCGGACCAGTGATAGTATAGCACATCATCATCGGGATCGGTGGCGGTAACGCCCAGCGTTGTTGTGCCTGGAAATGTGATAACCGGGGGATCTGCACTTGCATCCTCAATAATGACCGGGGCATTGTTCCCCTGTTCATCACCTGACATGATCAATTGTATTTGTGCTTCCGTGAGGGTTTCATTAAATAGGATCACCCTGTCCAGTGCCCCGTTGAAGGCTGTGGAAGGATTGCTTTGCCAGATACCCATCGTCAGGGGTTTTGAAGACACTATGTCCTCCCCATCAAAATCCGATATGTCAAAGGTTCCGGTCTGCTGACCGTTCACGTAAAATGTAATCAGATTATCCCTGTCGATGACAACAGCTAGATGATACCACTCATCGGGTGATAGGGAAACAACATTTGAATAGGTATTTTTTCTCGTTGTACCGTTCGAGATATACAGCCAAAGCCGGTTGCCTTTGTACATAAGCCAGTATCCCATGTCATAGGATGCACCGGCACCCTTGCTGATGATGGTTGGATAACTGGCCTGGGTTCCGGATGGTCTGATCCATCCTGTAATGGAATAATCCCCTGAACCTATATCCAGTGTCGAACTGTTACCACAATCAATTTTGTCATCAATGCCATCAAATTGAACTGCGAATCCGTTGTCATGGCTTATCCAGGATGCACCATTCAACAAGGTGCCATGATTTCCTTTCCCAGAAACGTCAGTTGTGGTATTTCCTGACCCTTCATTCATTTCCCAGTGTCCAGCCTCAGAAGTAGGTTCAGCCTGTACAGAGGAGGACATAATGGAATCCAGGAAGATCAAAGCCCGCTCTTTGAAGGCATCGGGCATTCCATGGGTTCCGTTATGATCAAAATATTCATAGGTTAATCCATAATTGTCCAGGGTATCACGCATCGCATAATTGGATTCAAAGAGATATAGATTATCATTTCGGCCAGCTCCAAATAAGATTGCCACAGAATCTGCGGGTACCAGTGTCCCGATATATCCTACAGGATCGTAATCAATGAATTTTTGATAGATGGAGTCGATCGCGTTACCCTGATCATCCAGCGGAAATTCAACGATCTGCGGATTTATATAATCCTGCGGTGCGTTTTCATTGGGTGAAAAAGCCCCTGACATGGCAAAAATGAATTGGGTGAACAATCCATTGTCAAAGTCATAAAAATAGGGAGGGCCCGGTGAATTCTCGCTTTTTAATTCGTTGCTGATATGGTCTATGGCAAGGTCAAAATTGACGGCAGAACCATGCGCCGCAAACCCTCTGTACATGGAAGGATATAATGCACCAAAGCGAGAATTCACCGGGCCCTCCCTATTTTTATGACTTTGACAATGGATTGTTCACCCAATTCATTTTTGCCA
>JARRQC010000104.1:0-14051 GCA_037382165.1 bacterium
GCAAGGTTTTTAGCTGCATCGCTGGTTTCCGCCAGTTCCGGAAAACCTGTCATCCCCTTATGAGGACCATAATATTCACCGCCTTTGACATCCGGATCAACCGATGCCCGGATCTCAGGCAGGGCACCCTTGTCCGGGCTATGTGAGATCAGCTTGAATATCGGCATTAACAGTTTGAACCAGAACTTTCCTTCAACATGACGTGCCAGGTTTGTTGGGGAAACACCCGGATGTGCCGAGACCGCAAGGGCATCTATACCCTGTTTCTCAAAGCGATTCTGCAATTCCAGGGAAAACAACAGGTTGGCCAGTTTGGATCTACCGTAAGATTTCAAAGGGGAGTATCCCTTTCCGTCTTCAAACAGCAGGTTGTCAAAATCCATCTTACCCTGTTTGTGAGCGGAACTGCTAACATTGACAACCCTGGCTCCCGGCGTGTTTTTAATCCGGTCGATGAGCAGGCCGGTAAGCAGAAAATGGCCAAAATGATTGGTCCCGTTTTGTGCTTCCAGACCATCTTTTGTAAGGAAATAGGGAGTTGTCATAATGCCGGCGTTATTCAGCAAGACATCCAGCCGGTCATATTTCCTGAGGAATTCTTCAGAAAACCGCCGGATGGAGGCGAAATCCATCAGGTCCAGTGGCATAACGACAATCTTGCCGGGAACACTGCCTTTTTCAATCTCTGATTTGGCGTCATTACCCTTCTGCATGTCACGGCTGGTCAGGATCACTTCCGCACCTTTTTCGGCGAAAGCCTTGACCGACTCGAAACCCAATCCACTGTTGCCGCCGGTTACGATGATCACCTTCCCGGTCAGGTCAGGTATATTTGATTTGGTCCATTTTTCTTTATTCATAACTAAGTTTACTTTAAAATTATTCTGAGGTATTGTACAATGCTTGTTTGGTATTGTTTTTCGATGCTGTTTTTTAAAAGTCAAAGAAAAATCCGCCTATCCGAACATTGCACGTGCTTATGATTAAACAATCTTTTCATCGATCAAAACCTGGAAGGAGTCTTCCATTGTCTCCTGCAAAGGTTTGAAAGTCATTTCCAGTTCCTTTTTAATTTTTGAATTGTCGGCTTTCCACTCCACATTCATGTTATTCCGTATATACTTTCGGGTCAGGGCTTTGTTGATCATGGGGCCTACCAGCAAAAGCAGCCATTTGGACATGGCTTTTTTAGGCAGCGGATACTTATCCCCGTATTTCGGAAGGAGTACACGACCCAGTTCTAAAAAATCGCTGCTGTGTGCGCAGGTGATATAACGCCCCCTGGCGTCCGGCATAAATCCTGCCCTGAAGTGCGCTTCAGCAACATCCCGAACATCGACTACGCCGATACCCATTTTAGGCGCACCCATCTTCAAAGAGCCGTCGCCCAACTGTTGTAGAATTCTGAAACTCTCTGATGTAGTGGCATGGGGATTCAGTGGGGGCCCCAGCACCAGGCAGGGATTTATGGTTACCAGGTCCCATTGCGATTGCTGTTCAGCCATTTCCCATGCCTTTTTTTCCGCCAGGGTCTTGGAATAGGAATAAGGCTGGTAATCGAGTGAAGCCGTTGTATTCCACACTTCCTCCGTAAGCACCCCTTCCGGTGCCTTTTGACAATCGATGGCATCGGTATAAATGGCTGCGCAACTGCTGGTAATGACGACCCGTTTCACAGAAGGGGTTTGATTAGCCGTTTCAAGGACATTCATGGTTCCTTTTACCGCCGGATCAATAAGGTCTTTTTGCGGATCTTTAACATCCAGCACAAAGGGAGAAGCTGTATGGAAAACCAGTTCACATCCTTTCATCGCTTCTGAATAGGAACCTTTTTCAAGGAGGTCAGAAGCAAAGTACCTGATCTTTCCTTTGGATGCTTTAGCCATATCATCCAGGTGACCAATTTTCTCTTTTTTGTCAGGGTTTCGTACCGCTGCATGCACGGTCATACCTTCCTCAAGTAGTTTTTTGACCAGCCAGCTGGCGACATATCCTGTTGCTCCGGTCACCAATACGGCTTTTGTTTTATCAATCTTTGTCATATTTCTGTGTATTATTCTAGCAAATCAATATCTGTTCAATCTTATCTTTATCGGCAAGTGGCAAAATTCCCTTTCGGCATAATTCGTCTTTATTCAGGAATAAACGATTCTTTTCAAAAGTCATAACACCAAAAGCCTCGTCATGTTTAGAAACTCCTTCCTATTTTAATAATATTCATTGGCAAATACCTAATTTCGCTAAAAATTTAACAACAACCAAAAAAATGAACCTGGACCTTACAAATAAGACAGCACTCGTATGTGGCAGTACGCAGGGCATAGGTAAAGCATCGGCAATGGAGATCGCCACTCTTGGAGCAAGGGTTGTCCTGATGGCCCGAAACCGGGAAGCACTGGAAAAAACGTGCAACCAACTGCCAGGAGAAGCAGCTCATGATTATATCGTAGCCGATTTTTCCCAACCGGAGGAAGTGAAAGAAGCGCTCCTCGGATACCTGAAGAATACAGGAACACGTTTCAACATACTGGTCAATAATACCGGCGGGCCTGCCGGCGGGCCGATCATCAGTGCGGATACCGCTGCATTTGAGAAAACCTTTACACAGCATTTGATCGTCAACCATATGCTGGTACAAACCTTGCTGGAAGGCATGAAATCATCAGGATACGGGAGAGTCATCAACATTATTTCAACTTCAGTGAAACAGCCCCTCAAAGGACTGGGCGTTTCCAACACCATCCGGGGTGCCGTGGCAGGCTGAAATCACTGATCGACAGCAAGTCGAAGAAAAGTGGCGTCCCGGTATCCGAAATAGAACAACAAATGTTGAACTCCATCCCCCTTGGTCGTTTTGCCGATCCGTCTGAGGTCGCCTATGCCGTTGCCTTTCTTGCCTCACCTGCCGGCTCCTACATCAACGGGATCAATATTCCGGTGGATGGCGGAAGGACTTCGAGTTTGTAAGGATGGGAAGGTTGGGAAATTAGGTGGAAATTGGAAAAGGTTTTAATTAGTTTGGGATCCTTCACTTCGTTCAGGATGACAATAAGCAGATCATGATGAATATTGAACCAATGCAACATTTGTAACCACTGCAACAACGGCTCCCACATCTAAAATCATAAATCTAAAATCCTTGTCGCCGTTAATCATTCAACATTGGCCGCTCATCTTCATTGGCTAAGTGCCATGCGGTGAAAAATACCAGCCGTGTGCGCTGCAAAAGCCGGTCATATTCAATTTTTTCAGGTGTGTCCGTCTCCGTATGGTAATCCTCATGGTTACCGCTGAAATAGAAGATGACAGGGATATTTTTCCTTGCAAAGTTAAAATGATCGGACCTTTCGTAATAATTGTTCCTGTCGTTCTTGTCGTTATAAGTGTAATCCAGGTCCATACCTACATAGGTCTCGTTGGCCCACTCATTGATGTCATGCAGGTCCTGGCTGAGCCTGTCAGCGCCGATCACATAGATATAATTGGGCTTCCCACCATGTTTTTTATCATGGCGGCCAATCATGTCGATGTTCAGGTTGACGATGGTATTTTCCAGCGGGAAAACAGGATCACGGCTATAATACTGAGAACCTAACAATCCTTTCTCCTCCGCGGTTACCGGCATGATCAGTATACTCCTCCTGGGTCCGTTACCTGCCGCCCTGGCCATCGCGAAAGCTTCCGCAATTTCCAGCAAGCCGGACGTTCCTGACGCATTGTCATCAGCACCGTTGAAGATCTTGCCATCATGCGTGCCCAGGTGATCGAAATGAGCAGTAATTATCACAATTTCATCTTTGAGATCTGAACCTTCAATATAACCCAGCACATTCCTTCCGACGACATCAGCGGGTTCCGTGACTGTACTCACAAAGACCGGCGACCGGAAAGCAAAAGATTGCGGCTTCCCTTTTTTAGAGATCTTTTTCTTCACTTTTTCAAGATCATATCCTGACACCTTCATCATCTCCCTGGCGACTTCGTTGGAAATGACAAAGACCGGCGACCTGTTTGCATCTTTCTTTCCCGGTTCGTCAAGGCTCATCTTAGCACTGGCAAAATACTCCTTGTAGGGCATGATGGTAGTTTCAAAATCTTCCACCGCGTAAAAAACCACACTTGCCCCTTTTCCCAGGACAAACCTTGTTTTGGACATGAAATCAGATTCCAGGTTATCTTTTATCGTATCGCCTGTGATATATGATATTCCATGCTTGTTGGCAGGTTCGCCCTTTAGCATGATCACTCCCCGGCCCTCAATATCCATCCCATCGAAATCATTATATGTATCCGACTCCATGCCATATCCGCAAAACAGCAGACTGTCCAATTCCAGGCGATCACCTTTGCTGCCGAACTGAACGAAATCTTCCAGCAAGCTGAAAGTTTCATTTCCTGCAACAATCTTACCGCCGGGTTCATACTTTTTCAGGGGAACTTCCTGGAAATAGCTGCCTTCATTCACTGCCGGTAGTCCGAGTGCCTGGAATTCCTTTGCCAGGTATTCGGCGGCTATTTGCTCTCCCTGTTGACCAGTACCTCGTCCCATCAGGGAATCCGAAGCCAGGATGTTAATATAGGTGCTGAGCTCAATTTCAGTGATAGATGCTGCATCTTTTACAGCTATCGAATCCCTTTCCTGCGCGTTCGACTGGAAAGCCAGCAACAGCAACAGGAGCATAGTAATCAATCTGACTTTTTGCATGCTTATTGAATTTCTTATCTGAAGACCGTCTTCAGCATATTTGTTGTGATATTTACTTTCAGATGACTGTACAGGGCGAAGGTATACTTTTTATGCTGTGAACAAATACCGTTAACCGAATCCTACCTAAATGAAAGATGTGAGCAGTACCCGAAAATCCATACTGGAAATACTCTTCAAATTAAAAAAGGAATCTTATAACGACGCTCTCCCGACCTGTATTTTTTCATGGTACTTTTGATGTTCGTTAAACCATTCATGTCAGCATGGGTTAATAAACTGACATCAATAATGGAGATGCTAAAATACAACGCCCTCATCATGGGGTTCATTTTGCTGTGTAGCGGGATGCTCGGCCAGGATACGCTGACCCGGAAGGAATTCAACAAACAGCAGAAAAATTTTCTTGTGGATGACCGCCACTGGACCATTGAGGTCCCCTTGTGGCTCCCGGGATTTTCGGGAACTTTTGCCTATGGGGATGTGGAACTTGAAGGTGAAGACGGCACGGAGATCGTAAACCCGATCGAACCACCCGACCGGCCCGGATTTGGAGATCTCCTCTCGAGAATATTCACCACCGACTGGTACCTGAAGTTCGTCTTCCTGACCCGGGTCACCTATGAAAAAAACAGTTTTATCGCCCAGTTTGACGGATTAGCCGGAGGAGTAGGCGAAGGTACCGAGTTCAGTTTCAACCGGCAGGAGGTTGTCAGCGCCTATTTCCAGACTATTAACTTGCGGCTATTTGCCGGCCACAAGTTCATAGAGGCTTTTTCCCGTTCGAAAAGATTCAGGTACGAATTTTTTGTTTATGCTGGTGTGAGGGCTCATTTTCACCGGATTAATTCAAACCTGGCAGGGCTGTCTGATCCATTGGCTGTCAGTCCGAACTGGTTTGAACCCATTATCGGCATCCACAACGAGCTGACCTGGAAAAGATGGCTCTGGCATATTCAGGGCGACTACGGCGGTTTCTTTGTGTCGGGTAAAACATCCGTCCAGCTAAGCACTTTTCTTTATTACCGTTCCGGAAGATTTATCTCGTTGAGAGCGGGGTGGAATCACCTGTTTCTGAATCATGAAGGCACCCTGAGGAGTGAGGATTTCAAGATGAAGGTAACTCTATCAGGACCTTCAGCCGGGATCGCTTTTCACTTTTAGTCTTCTTTTCTCAATACGGTAAAAGACCTTTTTCCGGTTGGCTAACAGTTTGCAATTTCATTCCTGCCGCATGGGTATCACATAAACAATACCCCACTCAAAAATATACCTTGTATCGATTTCCACAGGCATCTGTGCTGGTTCTACGACATTATCAACAGCATCCTGGTAGATCATCCCAAGGTGGAACCGCCAGGTGTCACTCAGCCTGTAGCCCAGTCCCAACTTGTATTTGAACTGGTTGAAGAATCGCTCACGCACCACCATTCCGAAATTATAGAACAACTCGAAATAGCCGAACAGGAACAGATTCCGCTTATCGGCCATACTGCTCCGCGTCAGCGAAACCGCAGCATTTGTTCTGTTCCTGAACCGGAAGGTCAGGTCTGTGGTCCGGTCGGAATACCTGAAAAAACGCAGCTCAATCCTTGATCCGTTAACGACCAGCCACCTTTTCAACGGATTGGAAAAAATGCGAAATCCCGTGGAAGGTCTGTACTCAAAACTGCTCAGGGTATTGTACTGCTTTACCCGTGCGAAATACAGTGCGGCATCCGCCTCCATAAACCTGTGAAAATGAAAATTGCCTGAGGCCATCCCTGTCATTTCATTCCAGGGCATCTCGGTTGATAACAAATAATTCAATCCAACATTTGATCTCAGAGAGACCCTCTCGGAAATTTGCCATACAGGTGAAAAGTTACTCCAGATCTGGGGTCTGTAATATTTGTATTGTGCATTTACATGGACATGGAACAGGATGGCGGTTACAAGATAAAGGGAATATGTAGCTGCTTTTCGCAAAAGGAACAGGCCTTAATGTGTTGCAAAAATAATCAGTTAATCTTCGCATCAGTTTTTTTCCAAAATAACTATTTTTGGCTGAGCCGGCCTGACGCCGGCAACTTCATAATTCAAAACTGTATTTTATCATGAGTGACGGGACTATACTGAAAATAAAACCTCTCGGATTTCCCTGGGAAACCCAAAACCCCTTTCTTTTTTGTGTCTATCATGCCGATGCCTATCCCAAAGGCAATGAAGATTTCGGTCCGCAGGCTTCCCTGACAGGACGTAACATTGGCCAGGATTTCACCCTGAAGGACGGTTGGCGCATGTACCATGGCGATAAGGTTCCCGGCTTTCCTTCCCATCCCCACCGGGGCTTTGAAACCATCACGGTAGTGGAGAAAGGGCTGGTCGACCATGCCGATTCGCTGGGTGCCGCCGGGCGCTATGGCAACGGTGATGTACAATGGATGACGGCCGGCAGCGGGCTGCAGCATTCCGAGATGTTTCCTTTGCTGAAACAGGACGAAGAGAACCCTTTCGAGTTATTCCAGATCTGGCTTAACTTGCCGAAATCCAAAAAATTTGCCGATCCGCATTTTGCCATGCAATGGCACGAACAGATACCGGTAGTCGAAATCAGGGATGAGCAGCAGAGGCTGACGAGCATCAAGATGGTAGCCGGAAAATTCAATGGTAAAGCGGCAATTGCTCCGGCTCCCGATTCCTGGGCTGCTGATCCTGCCAATGAAATAATTGTGGGCGTGGTGAAGATGGATGCCAACGCCACATGGAAGATACCGGCAGCAACACCGGGCGTCAACAGGACACTTTATTTCTTCGAGGGTAAGTCTATTCGCATTTCCGGTCAGGACATTCACCTGGACCATCTGGCAGAATTGGCGGGTGATCGCGAAATTGAAGTCACCAATAGCTCACGGGACGCCCGTCTTCTGTTTCTTCAGGGAAGACCCATTCAGGAAAACATCGTTCATTACGGCCCTTTCGTGATGAACACCAACCTGGAGATTCAGCAGGCCATGGACGACTACCGCCGTACCCGATTCGGCGGATGGCCCTGGCCACGTCCTGATATGGTCCATCCCCGGGGTAAAGGAAGATTTGCCCGATTTGCGAATGGAAAGGAAGTACAGCCGGAGTTGAATGATGAATGAAGATGGTTAATAGACATGAGACGGGAATCAATAACATTTATCAATTTATTCTGCCCGCCTCGGGACTCCGGACTTACAAGATGTAACGATTGAACGATGTAGACGATGTAACGATTGAACGATGTAGACGATGTAACGATTGAACGAGGTTCGTGACGTCCGAACTCCTCCGGACCCGGGACTCTGAACTCAAAACCCAAAAATTAATTCCCAAATCCCAAATCTCAAATCTCAAATCATAAACCCCAACCCCCATCATGCCCCACGAAAAACTTATAGACAAGACCGTACATTTCGTCAAAAACACGCTCTCCGATGCAGAAGGAGGTCACGACTGGTGGCATACTTACCGGGTTTGGAAGATGGCACGTCACATAGCGGAAGCTGAGGGTGTCGTTAACATCGTGATCGACCTGGGCGCATTGCTGCATGATATCGCAGACGCAAAGTTCCATGGTGGAGATGAATCCAAAGGGCCTGTAGTGGCTGACAACTTTCTGATGTCGCTGGGTATTGATGCGGAGATACGCGAGCATGTGATACAGATCATCAGGAACATCTCCTTCAAAAATGCTTCAGAACAACACTTCAGGTCACCCGAGCTGGACATCATCCAGGATGCCGACCGGCTGGATGCCATGGGGGCCATCGGCATTGCCCGGGCATTCAATTATGGCGGTTTCAAAAACAGGCCGATGTACGATCCATTGGTCAAACCGGATCTGCATATGAGTAAGGAAAAGTATAAGAAAGGACTCTCACCCACCCTCAACCATTTCCATGAAAAACTACTCCTGCTGAAAGAGATGATGAATACCCCCGCCGGTAAAGCCCTTGCTAAAGAACGTCACGAATACATGATCGCATTCGTATCCCGGTTCCTGGAGGAATGGGAAGGAAAAATGTAGTATAGCCCCAGCAAGTCATAGTTGGGCAAACGACATTTTGTCACCCATCGACCACCTGATCCCCAGCCAGACATAAAAGCAATCTTTCTTAATCTTTTATCTAACTGATAATCATATTATTACATATTGCATCAATATTTCCTGTATATCATACATCTCTCTAATCCACCCCCCTGTTCGCCATCCGCCATTCATCATTCATCATCCCCATCCCTGCTGGCACATCGTTTGCTAATTCGTTAACCAAACAAAACATCCGACCAATGACAGTACAAAAAGGACAAATAGACATTAAAACGGAAAACATCTTTCCGATCATTAAGAAATTCCTTTATTCCGATCATGAGATCTTCCTGCGTGAGCTCGTTTCCAACGCGGTGGATGCCACCCAGAAACTGAAGACGCTGGCCTCCTCCGGTGACTTCAAGGGAGAACTGGGGGATCTTACCATTCAGATCGAAGCAGACAAAAAGAAAAAGACCATCACCGTGCGTGACCGCGGTATCGGCATGACAGGCGACGAAGTGAAGAAGTATATCAACCAGATCGCCTTCTCCAGTGCGGAAGAATTCGTAAAGAAGTTCAAGACCAAAAGCGAAGCGGAAGCCAACGCCATCATCGGACACTTCGGACTGGGTTTCTACTCTTCCTTTATGGTATCAGAAAAGGTGGAGATCAAAACCAAAACCTACAAGAAGGGCGGCCCCACAAAAGCTGTTCATTGGGAATGTGACGGCAGCCCGGAATATTCACTGGAAGAGGTCGATAAGACGGATCGCGGAACCGAGGTGATCCTGCACATCGACAAAGAGAACAAGGAATTCCTGGAAGACCACAAGATCAGGGAATTACTGAATAAATACTGTAAGTTCCTGCCCGTTCCCATCCAGTTCGGCATGAAAACGGAACATGAGCCGATAGAAGGGGAAAAGGACAAGGATGGGAATCCGAAGACCAAAGAGGTCAAGAAACCGGATATCATCAATAACACTAACCCGCTCTGGAAAACCAGGCCCGCGGAGGCGAAAGATGAAGATTACAAAGCCTTCTACAGGGAACTTTATCCTTTCACCTTCGAGGAGCCCCTTTTCCATATCCACCTGAACGTGGATTATCCTTTTAACCTTACCGGTATTTGTTCCCGAATTCCTTACCCTGTTGCACGGGGTGATCGATTCACCCGATATCCCGCTTAATGTGAGCCGCTCCTACCTGCAGAGTGATGCCAGTGTGAAAAAGATCTCGGGTTATATCACCCGTAAGGTGGCCGATAAACTGGCAGAGATCTTTAAAAAAGACCGGAAGTCGTTTGAAGAAAAATGGGACGATATCAAGGTGTTTATCGAATACGGTATGATCTCGGAAGAGAAATTCTACGAGAAAGGCCAGAAGTTCGCGCTTTTCAAGAATACGGAAGACAAGTACTTCACCTTCGAGGAATACAAAAAACACATCGAAAAACTGCAGACAGACAAGGACAAGAAGCTGATTTACCTCTATGCCAACGATAAGGATGAACAATTCAGCTATATCGAAGCAGCCAGGGAACGCGGATATGATGTATTGCTGATGGATGGTGTACTTGATAACCATTTCATCAACCACCTGGAGCAAAAGCTGGAAAATGTTCACTTTGCCAGGGTCGATTCCGATACCATAGACAACCTCATCAAAAAGGACGAAGAAGCCCTCTCCAAACTGGATGACAAACAGAAAGATCAATTGAAGGAGATCTTCGAACGAAATATCAACAAGGAACGTTTCCATATCAAGTTTGAAAACCTGAGCGAATCTGACCTGCCGGCAACCATCACCCAGAATGAGTTCATGCGCCGTATGAAAGACATGGAAGCCATTGGAGGTGGCGGTATGATGGGATTGGGAGGACTGCCCGAAACCTACGATCTCGTGGTTAATGCCAACAACCCCATTGTCGGGAAAGTCCTGGAAGAGGGGGACGAGAAAAAGCAGGATCGCCTGGTGAAACAGGTGTATGACCTGGCCCGCCTTTCCAAAAACCTGTTGAAAGGTAAAGAACTCAGCGAATTCGTTAAACGGAGCGTTAGCATCATTGAATAATTCGGAAACGGCTGTCATGAGCATTCATGGCAGCCTTTTCTTTAATTTAGTTACCTTCGCTCGTTACAATATAATCCTATGAAATTGAAAAAAAGCTGGATCATCATCGCCATCATCGTGCTGCTGGTGATCATCGGATACAGTTCTTTCAAGAACAGCTACAATTCCATGGTGACCATGGAAGAGAATGTGAACGGTAAATGGGCGCAGGTGGAAAATGTTTACCAGCGCCGCGCCGACCTTATTCCCAATCTTGTCAATACCGTGAAAGGTTATGCTTCCCATGAGCGGGAAACGCTGGAAGGGGTCGTCGAAGCCAGGGCAAAAGCAACATCAGTCAATGTGAATGCCGAACAGCTGACACCTGAAACCTTCGCCCGGTTTCAAGAGGCACAGGAGGGGCTTTCCTCCGCCCTCTCCAGGTTGATGGTGGTGGTAGAACGCTACCCCGACCTGAAGGCCAACCAGAATTTCATTGAACTGCAGGCACAACTGGAAGGAACAGAGAATCGCATCGCCGTGGAACGGATGAAGTTCAACGAAGCGACACAGAATTATAACACCTTTATCAAGGTATTTCCCAAGAACCTGCTGGCCTCCATGTTCGGTTTTGAAAAGAAACCTTATTTTCAGGCAGCAGAAGGTGCGGAACAGGCGCCGGAAGTGCAATTCTAAATCAGAAATATGCCCGACTCCCATAATTTTTTCTCCAAAGATCAGAAGGAAACCATCCTGAATGCCATCAGGGAAGCGGAACTGAATACCTCAGGTGAAATACGTGTACACATTGAGAATGAGTGCGAGGAAGATGTCCTTGACCGGGCCGCTTTCCTCTTTGGCAAGCTGAAGATGGACCAGACCGCACAACGTAACGGGGTGCTGTTTTACCTGGCCATCGCCAGCCGCAAATTCGCTATCCTTGGCGACAGCGGGATCAACCAGTGTGTCCCGGAAAATTTCTGGAACGAGATCAAGGAGGATATGGCAGCGCACTTTGCCAACAATGAATTTACCGAAGGCTTGACAGAAGGGATTCGTATGGCAGGCAACAGCCTGAAAGAGTATTTCCCTTACCTGACGGACGATGTCAATGAACTGTCGGATGAGATCAGTTTTGGAGAAGGAGAGGACAGTCCAGATAAAGGAGGCAAACCATGAAGACCATCAAAATTTATTTCCTTCTAATCCTTATTCTTCCCTTTACGGGGATAGCTCAGGACGTCCCTCCTCCCCCCGACCCGCCGAGACTCGTCAACGATTTCGCCGATGTGCTGAATCCCCGCCAGGAGCAAGCACTGGAAAGGAAGCTCCGCTATTTCAACGACACCACCTCCAACCAGATCACTGTCGTTACGGTCCCTTCGTTGCAGGGTAACGACCCATCCATGTATGCCTACCGGATCGGCGAAAGCTGGAAAGTCGGGCAGCAGGAGTTCAACAATGGGGTGGTTGTGCTGGTCAAGCCTAAAAGAGGTAATGAACGGGGCCAGGCTTATATCGCCGTGGGTTATGGACTCGAGCCGGCGATTCCAGACGCTATCGCCAAACGCATTGTGGAAAATGAGATGATCCCGGCCTTCCGGCAGAACAACTATTACCGCGGCCTGGATGACGCGACCAACGTATTGATGAAGATGGCGGCCGGCGAGATCACTGCTGAAGGATACAATGAACAGGTAAGCGGTTCCCCCCTTTTCGCTTTTCTTCCCTTTCTCGCCATACTCATCATTTTTTTACTGATCCGTTCGTCACGGCGCAGGGCATACCACATGGGTGGGCGAAGCAGCCTGCCTTTCTGGACGGCACTCTGGCTCGGAAGCTCGATCGGCAGATCCCACTCCGGCAGCTGGGGGAGTTTCTCCGGCGGTAGCGGCGGTTTTGGCGGCGGCGGAGGCTTCGGTGGCTTCGGCGGTGGCAGCTTCGGCGGCGGCGGGGCCGGCGGGAGCTGGTGAGTGGAATGATGAATGTCCAAAGGACCACAATGTGGGCGATTTGATTTTAGATTTTGGACATGGGGTACCGTGGTTACCATGGTTTTAATGGTTGCAATCTTTCAGTTTACAGCAGGCTCTGCTCACTATCATCCTGAACGTAGCGAAGCAGAGTGAAGGATCACAGGCAACTTAAAACCTGATCCAATTTCGACTTAATTTCCGACCATTTCGCCAAACGCTATTTTCCATTGAATTTTGACAGTAGAGTACAGTCCTTTCTCTCTGGTGCCGGAGTATTGAAGAGCTCGGGCTTCATGAACTTCGTTTAATCGTTCAATCGCATATATCGCTCAATCGTTACATCTGATGAGTCTCGAGACTGGGAGTCTGGAGTCTTGAGGAGTTCAGACTTCACCCACTTCGTTACATCGTTCAATCGCCTAGATCACTCAATCGTTCAATTATTTAGTCTCTATTCTTTAGCTTGGAGAAATTTAATCTGCGCCTCCCCATCCCAAATTGCACATCCAAAATACAGAATTGAAAATCCTGATTCCACCGTCCACCGTCCCCCTTAAATTCTAAACAGCACCCTTCCCTGTTTTAGAAATTTAACATATTTTTAACACCCGAAAAAATCACCAAAAACAACAATCTGTCTGACAATAATTACATCATGATCATAAATGGTTTTGTTTTTAAGAAACCTTTGAAAGTCAGGGGTTATCTTACCTTTTTGTTATTCCTGCTCTTCACTATACCCTCCCTGAACGGCTTTTCTCAAACGGCAGAAGCGGAAAAGAACTTCCAGGTTTGTAAAGCCTGTCACAACATCGAAGGCCCTAAATTGATCGGTCCCAGCCTGAAAGGTATTACCGAGCGCAGGGAAGAGGAATGGCTGATCAAATTCATCCAGAATTCGCAGGCGATGATCCAGGCGGGTGATCCGATCGCGGTTCAGGTGTGGGAAGAGAACAACAAGATCCCCATGCCACCCAATCCGCTGACCGATGACCAGGTCCGCGACCTGCTGCTCTATATCGAGAACGGAGGGAAAGTGGCGGAAGGTGAAGCCGCAGCGGAAACCGCCGCTGAATCGGAATACGCTCCCGGATACGTTGAACCCACCGCCGAAGAGGAATTCCTCCTCGATCTCCACAGGATGAGTCCCTCCACCTCCAGGCCACATTCATCGCCATGATCGTGTTGATACTCATCAGCCTCTTCGACCTTTTCGTGACCAAAATCGTTCAGCAGCGCTGGATCCACACTGTCATTATCATCATTTCGGTGATCA
>JARRQC010000105.1:0-7190 GCA_037382165.1 bacterium
TGTCCCAGCAGTATTTTTTCATTGGTCTTCATGCTCCCCTCCGGTTGTATAAGTAATAGGCCTGGCAGGTTCCTTCGCTGGAGACCATGCAGGAACCGACTGGGTTGGAAGGGGTACAGCCTGTCGCGAAAAGCTTGCAATCCTTAGGTTTGGCCACTCCGCGTAATATATCACCGCAAATACACCCACGAGGTTCTTTCAGTGGCTCCACTTCCACAGCGATGTTTTTTTCCGCGTCATGCATGGCATAAGCTTCCCTGATCTTCAGCCCGCTGTTTTTAAGTACACCCAGGCCGCGCCACCAGTCGTCACCGGGTTCAAACACCTCATAGAGCATTTGCTGGGCCTTTACATTACCTTCCGGCCTGACCGCTCGCTTATACTGTATCTCTACCTTCTGGTCATGGTTTTCAATTTGCCTGATGAGCATCAGGATGGATTCCATCAGGTCGACAGGTTCAAAGCCGCTGATCACCACACCCAGGTTGAATTTTTCCGGTATACCCTGGTAGATGGCATCTCCGGTTATGGTGCTTACATGCCCGGGGGCGATATATCCGCTGATCTCCACACCGTCATCTATCAACTGCTCCATCGCCGGAGGCATCACTTTGTGGGCGGAGTAGACGAAAAAATTCTTGATTCCGGCCATGCGGGCTTTCAGTATGCCAACGGCTGAACTGGGGGCTGTTGTTTCGAATCCGATACCGAGGAATACAATTTTTTTATCCGGGTTGTGCTGTGCAATATCCAGCGCGTCCAGTATGGAGAAAACGATACGGACATCGGCGCCTGCGGCTCTTTCCTTTTCCAGGCTCGAAGTGGATCCGGGAACGCGAATCAGGTCGCCGTAGGTGGTGATGATCACATCCTCCAGGCGGCTGTATGCCACGGCTTTGTCGATATAACCCCTGCTGGTTACGCAAACCGGGCAGCCCGGACCCGAAAGGAGTTCCACCGTATCAGGCAGTAGATAGGGGAGCCCGAACTTTTGAATGGACATCGTATGTCCGCCACAGACTTCCATGAACTTTGCAG
This sequence comes from bacterium, assembly GCA_037382165.1. Lineage (GTDB taxonomy): Bacteria > Bacteroidota > Bacteroidia > Bacteroidales > F082 > JAADID01. The sequence goes on from JARRQC010000105.1 coordinate 1,039, forward strand.
GCGTCTTGGATATTTTCGCGATCTCCTTCGACAAGGTCATCACCAGCTCCTTATCCCTGTATTCGTCGATATATTTCATCTTGATTTTTTCACAAATATATTTCTTTCTCGGTGTAAGAAGGGTACAGCGCTGAAAAAGTACGGACGTGTTCCCGTTGCATTCTGGTGGTGCTGTTCGATGTGTTTGTTTTGGTTATTACCTTGCCAAAACCAGCATATTGAATCCAATAAAATTTACCCCTGCCAGCACGTTCAAGGCGATATATTCTGTATTTTAGATAGAAATCATGTGTGAGCAGATAATTTGTTGGAAAACCATACAACAAATACAATTGACAGAAATAAAACACAGAATTTTAGGGATATCGGCTGTACATTAAAAATCTGGATTATGGAAAGTGTTTGCAGGAAAATAAATGCAGATTTCAGATTAATAGCGACAGTTTCAAAAGGCTTAAATCGCTTGGAACTAATATCAGAATACAAGAATGTGATCAATTCTTTTTCTGACATCGAAACAAAACCATTGTTTGTAAAATTGAGGTTCAACATGCTGGTCGCCTTACCTGGTTTGAATTAACGAAAAGTGATTTGATTGAAAAAATAATTTATCAACTATTAAGAATAATATAATGAAAAAGTTAGTATTTGTATTTCTGGTTAGTTTCTATTTAGACATGAGTGGATTTGCCCAGAATAGAATTCATGGTTGGGATATTGAAAAAATTACCTCTATCCGGGTTGAACTCACTTCTCCAGATGATGAAACGGAAATTCATACCTTCAATACCAAACAAAATATGGATACCCTAATTTCTTTTCTGAAGAATGTTGATTTCAGGACACTTGAAGGCAATAGCATAAATTCTGAGGAACAAATGAATAACTGGAGGTGTAAGATTGTATTTCGAGGTCAGCGAGACCAGGTATATCTGTATAAGAAATCAGCCTCTATAGGTAAAACCTCATTTATAATAGATGATTATGTTATTGAAGATTTTCGAATCATGGTAAAAAAACTGTTAAATACAGCACAAAAAAACTAAAAAAAGGTTTTACCATTTTATATAATTAATGGCAAATAATGTCCTGAATATCAAGGTCTTTAACTCACACAAAATGTATAACATTTAGGCAGGAAACTGCCATGCAAACAGTCACGATTCAAATAATTTATCGCTATTCGGATCATCACCTAAACTCCTGCCAATCCCTGTTCCCTCCTTTTGGCAGCAACGGCAAGTTGACCGAGGGCGATGCCGCCATCGTTTGACGGGACCCTGATGTGGCTGTATACTTTAAATCCGAGGCCCTTCAGCCTTTCTTCCACCGATGCCAGCAGGATCCTGTTTTGAAAACTGCCGCCCGAAAGCACCACCTTGCGTATGCCGGTCATCGCACGGATATCTTCTGCCTTTTTCAGGATCACGCTGACGATGGTCTGGTGGAATCTCGATGCGATTTGACCGGCAGGGACCTCCTTTCGCAGGTCATGGATCATTTCGTCAAAGGTTTGCCGGAAGGAGATGATGTCGCCTGCGTCAAACCCATAGGATTCAGCCGGTTGATCCTGCACAGCGGCCTCTAGCCGCATCGGTGCTTCGGCATGATAGGTCGTGTTCCTGCATATTCCTGCCAGGGCGGAAACGGCATCGAACAGCCTTCCTGTACTGCTGGTGAGTGGTGAATTCAGCCCCTGTTCAAGCATGTTGAGAATCAATGCCATCTCGTTTCGATCAATGCCTCGGAACAGGAATGGAAAATGTTCGGCCACGTCAGGGCCATAGTAATGATGCAGGTAGGAAAGCATCATCCGCCAGGGATGTTTGGTAGCTGCATCGCCACCGGGTTGGGGGATATATTCAAAGTGGGCGGCCCGCTCAAAATCGATCAGGTCAGCGATGAGAAATTCTCCGCCCCAGACATGGCCATCCGTACCCAGTCCGGTGCCGTCAAAACTCACACCGATCACCTTTTCATCCAAACCGTGTTCGGCCATACAGGAAGCGATATGCGCGTGGTGATGCTGTACCGTCATGGTGGGAAGATTTAGTTCTCTGACATACCTTGTGCTCAGGTCATCCGGGTGCAGGTCTGCGACAGCCAACTCTTCTTTACATCGGAACAAGCGCCTGTGTCTTTCGACGGATTCTTTATAAAAGGCAAGCGTTTCCAGGTTTTGCAGGTCGCCGATGTGCTGGCTGAGGATAGCCTGGTCACTTTTCCCCATAGCGAAACAGTTGACCAGTTCCGCCCCGGCTGCGAAAATGCCTTCTGCGTTCAGATCGATAGGGATAGGGGAGGGAGCGTAACTCCTCGATCGCCGGATGATCCGGGAGTGGTTTCCGGCATGAAAAACCACGGAATCATCGGTGCGGTTGTGGATCTTTCTATTATAGGTGAGCACCGCATCGGCAACCTTTCCCAATACCTTCCTGGCTTCCTGGTCATCTATGATCACCGGTTCATCCGAAATATTGCCGCTGGTTAAGACAATGGCGGGAAGTTTCAGGAAATCAAAAAGCTGGTAATGAAAAGGCATATAGGGCAGCATCACACCAACGGTATCCAGTCCGATGCTGACGGATGGTGCCAGTAGTCCCTTACTTTTCAATAAAACAATGGGTCTTCGCCAGCCGGTCATCAGGTCTTCTTCTTCATCCGATATATATAGGTATTCCTTTGCCCTGTCCAGGTTCTGAAACATCAGGGCAAAGGGTTTTCCTTCCCTGGCCTTTCTGAGGCGCAATTCCTGCAACGTGTCCTCAATGAAAGGGTTACAGGCCAGGTGGTAGCCTCCAAGTCCCTTGACGGCAACGATCCGACCTTCTTCGATTAACGCAGCGACCTTGCGAAGTATGTCATTGATTTCGATACTCATTTCATCACCCCTATGAAGGGTGTAATGAGGTCCGCAGGCCTTACATGCTACCGGTTGGGCATGGAAACGGCGATCCAGGATCGTGGAATATTCACTCCGGCAACGTTCGCACATGACAAACTCCTTCATGGTGGTGTTGTGCCGGTCATAGGGAAGGTCCTGTATGATGGTGAACCGCGGACCGCAATTGGTACAGTTGGTAAAGGAATAACCCATCCGGTGGGACTGTTTCTGCATATCCTCCAGGCAATCCGGGCAGACGCCAATATCAGGGCTGACCTCTGTGATCTCTTCTGACAGCGTTTTGCTTTTAACGATGGTAAAGTCGCTGAAATGTCGTGGGGCGACCGGATGCACATTGATGGAGGAAATGCCGGATGCCATAGGTGCCCGCCCAGGCAGCACCTTCAAAAAGGCTTCAACGCCTTTATGGGAGCCCTCAACACATACCGTCACCCCCCGGTTGTTGTTCTCAACCGTACCGTAAAGATGAAATTCATGCGCCAGACGGTAGATAAAGGGCCGGAATCCTACACCCTGAACCAGACCCCTGATCTCTATTTTCCTCGCTGTTTTTTCCATTTGTGAATCGTAGGCAAAGTTATTTAAACTGGTTATAAATTTTATATAAAATGTCATAAGCGACATTAATGATTTATCTTTGTTGTTAAATAATTAACAATAGAATTTTAACGACATACATCCACTATTAATCAGTCCTCAGATGAAAGATAAAATATTGGAAATCACAACAAAGTATGATGATGACAGAAACCGGTTGATGGATATGCTCCTCGATATTCATGACTTACAGGGGTACGTTGACGATATTGCCCTGGAGGTGCTGTCGGAACGGCTGAACATGTCCCAGGTGGCGATAGAGGAAGTCATATCGTTTTATCATTTTTTCTCCAGAAAGCCCAGGGCAAAATACAATGTTTACCTGAACAATAGCATCACGGCATGTCTTCGGGGAAGAAAAGAGGTCAAAGAGGTGTTTGAAACGGAATGTGATACGACCTTTGGTCATGTTTCCGATGACGGTTTGTTCGGTTTGTACGACACTTCCTGCATGGGTATGAACGACCAGGGGCCTGCAGCCATTATCAATGATGTGATCTTCACCAACCTGACCCCCTACCGTGTAAAACAGCTTATCAGGGACCTGAAATCAGGGAAAAGCCTCGAGGATTCCATATACGAGGATACGGGCGACGGTAAAAATGCAGATCCGGATGTCCGGTCCATGGTATACAATAATATTCGAAAGGCTTCCATCCTGCTGAAACGGGATTATGAAAATTTTGAAGTGCTGCGAAACCATCTGAAATCGCACTCGCCGGATGATATCATTCAGACCATCGTGGACTCAAATCTCCGTGGTCGAGGTGGTGCCGGCTTTCCTACCGGTCTGAAACTTAAATTCGGCAGGAGGGTGGAAGGAGCCCACCGTGTCATTATTTGCAACGCTGATGAAGGGGAGCCGGGTACATTCAAGGACCGTGTCATGCTTACTGAATTTCCCGAAAGGGTGTTTGAAGGCATGGTCATTGCTGCCTATGCTTCCGCTTCGGATATAGGAATCGTCTATCTCAGGTATGAATACCGTTATCTCTACAGGTACCTGAACAGGATCCTTGATAAGATGAGGGAACAGGGACTTCTGGGTAAAGATATAGCCGGTATTCAGGATTTCAATTTCGATATCCGGATTCAATTGGGTGCTGGTGCTTACGTATGTGGTGAGGAGTCTGCGCTGATCGAATCTGTGGAAGGTAAAAGAGGAGAGCCGCGAGACAAGCCGCCGTTTCCCGTAGAAAAGGGTTATATGGGATTTCCAACCATTGTACTGAACGTGGAAACCTATTCCTGTTTCGTGAAAATTATCAAAAACGGGGCAGAATGGTATAAATCATTCGGCACCAATGATTCCCTGGGTACCAAACTCATCAGCGTCTCCGGCGATTGCAGGTATCCCGGTGGCTATGAAGTAGAGTGGGGAATAAGTATACGCGAGGTGATTGAGATGTCAGGTGCGGAAGACGTTCAGGCCATCCAGGTCGGTGGTCCTTCCGGTGTGCTGATCAGCCTGAAAGATGTCGATAACCTGGCTGAAACGGAATTGATGAAATGGTATAAACCGTCAGGAATGATGGTAGCTCAGAAGAGTTATGACCGGACACTCAGTTATTCAGACCTGCCTACCGGAGGATCCATCATCATTTTTAACAACAAGCGGGACCTTCTGCGGGACGTGGTCATGAACTTCATGGATTTTTACATCGAGGAATCATGTGGTGCCTGCTCCACCTGTCGCACATTACCTGTTGTGATGAAGATGAAATTGCAAAAGATCCTGGACGGACATGGTGTCAGGAAAGATATTGATGACCTGTTAAGTTGGGGAAAAACCATCAAGGCCAGCCGTTGTGGCCTGGGCCAGACTGCCGCCAACCCGATCCTGTCAAGCATTCTCAACTTCAGGCATATTTATGAGGGATACGTTCAGGCCATGACGGACTATGACAACACTTTTGACCTTGAAAAGTCCGTAGCCGCTGCCAATAAATTTGTCGGACGGAAAACCGTTTTCTATCACAATTAATTCAAAGAAAAAGCAAAATGGACAACAGGATACAATTCAGGATAGACAACAAACCGATCTATGCGGAAAAAGGACAGACAATTGTGGAAGCTGCCCGAAACAATGGGGTTTACATTCCAACCTTGTGTAATTTCCCGGAAGTAAAGCCCAAGGGCTGCTGCCGGATGTGTACCATCAAGATCAACAACCGGCTGATGACCGCCTGTACTACACCTGCTTCGGATGGTATGGAGGTACTGTCCGATATCGATGAGATCAACGATATCCGCAAAAGCATCATTGAATTGCTTTTCGTCACCGGGAATCACTTTTGTCCCTCCTGTGAGAAGAGCGGCAACTGCGAATTGCAGGCGCTGGCTTACCGCTTTCAGATGATGGTGCCCAGGTTCCCTTATGTTTATCCGCAAAAGAGCATTGATGCAAGCTCTCCAAAGATCATCAAGGACCAGAACCGTTGCATTCTTTGCCGGCGTTGTATCAAAACCCTCACAGATAAGAATGGCAGACACTACTTCGCCTACCGCAACAGGGGAGGTAAACTGGAAGTGATACTGGACAGGGAAATGGGTAAAACCATGCCGGATGAAATAGCCATGGAAGCCATGGAAAACTGTCCGGTGGGATCTATCATATACAAGGAAAAAGGGTATGACGTACCTATCGGGA
>JARRQC010000106.1:0-7184 GCA_037382165.1 bacterium
GGGAATCTTCGGGAGGGTCTGCGGTGATTCTTACCTTCTCTTTCTTTACAGGATGAATAAAATCGATACTTCGGGCGTGAAGGCTAATGGATGCGTCAGGGTTGCTCCGGTCGAATCCATATTTAAGATCCCCCCTGATCGGGCAACCCATGGCGGATAATTGTGCCCTGATCTGATGGTGCCTGCCGGTTTCCAGGTCTATTTCCAGCAGATAATAGGTTTCGCTTTCCGCGATCAGACGGTAGCGAAGGATGGCTTCCTTACTTCCGGATGACGCCTTCCGGGAAACGAAGGACTTATTCTTGCGGGGATTCCTTAACAGATAATGAATGAGTGTTCCTTCCGGTTCAGGGGGGAGGTTTTTAACGATGGCCCAGTAAGTTTTCTTCATTCTCCTGTTCTTCACCAACTCATTCATCCGTGCAAGCGCCTTGCTGGTCCGAGCAAATACAGTAACCCCACTGACAGGGCGGTCCAACCGGTGAATTACACCCAGGTATACCTCTCCGGGCTTATCGTATTTCTTTTTGATATATGACTTGACAATTTCGGAGAGCGGCATATCACCTGTCTTGTCACCCTGTACAATTTCCGAAGGAAGCTTGTTGACGGCGATCAGGTGATTGTCTTCATACAAAATGCGCTGACTGACAGGAGGCGTGGTCTTCAAATCAATATTGTTCGCGGTCGTTTGGGAAATTTTCAGATTTCACATCGTTGATATAGGCATGGAATGACCTGATCATTTCATCATGCAGGTTATGATACCGCCTGAGGAAACGGGGAGAGAAATCGAGATTGATCCCAAGCATATCATGGACCACGAGCACCTGCCCGTCCACACCCTTTCCGGCGCCGATTCCTATCGTAGGTATTTTAATGGATTGGGTCACTTCCGCAGCCAGTGGGGCTGGGATTTTCTCAAGAACAATTCCGAAACAACCGGCTTCTTCCAGGATCTTGGCATCTTTCCGTAATTTTTCAGCTTCTTTTTCTTCCGTTGCCCTGACGACATAAGTCCCGAACTTATTGATGGATTGTGGTGTCAATCCCAGGTGGCCAAGCACGGGAATTCCGGCACTGAGTATTCTGTCCACAGATTCCTTGATCTCCACTCCGCCTTCCATTTTTATGGCATTACAACCGGATTCTTTCATGATACGGATAGCAGTATTCAGGGCTTCGATGGAATTTCCCTGGTAACTTCCAAAGGGAAGGTCTACCACAACGAGTGCTCTTTTCACAGCACGCATAACAGAGGAGGCATGATAGATCATCTCATTGATGGTGATGGGCAAAGTCGTTTTGTGACCAGCCATCACATTGGATGCGCTGTCACCAACCAATATGACATCAATCCCAGATTCATCCAGCAACCTGGCCATGGAATAATCATAGCCGGTAAGCATGGCGATCTTCTCACCTTTCAATTTCATCTCCTGCAGGACATGGGTGGTTATCTTGGGAAAATCTCTGGTGGAATACATGATTAACTGTATTGTTGAATGCACAAATGTAGGTCAAAATGCATTAATTGGGTTTTCGAAAGGGTATTTATGACACTTGTTCTTTTTCAAAAAACTGCCCTTTCGTATTTATAATAAATTTGCCGCTTTGAAGTTTAATACGCATAGTGAAGACCAAAACCACATTATTCAGCATCTGGTTGCTTCTTTTCCCTTTCCTGCTTCTTGCCCAGCAGGGAACAGTTGAAGGAATCGTGACCGATTCTGTGGATATGCCTGTGGAACTGGCTAATGTGTCGGTCCTTGGGGAGAAAAAGGGCACCACTACCGGGTCTGACGGAAAATTCACCCTGCAGGTACCTGCCGAAAAGGAGATCACCCTGGTCATCAGTTTTATTGGCTTTTCGGAAAGAAGGATACCCATGACACTCCAGGACAGGGAAACCCGGACTGTGACCGTCAGGCTGGAATCGATTTCCACCACACTTCCCGGTTTTGAAGTTCGTGATGAGCGGCTGAGAAGCGAAAGTATGGTCAGGCTCAACCCGAGAGATGCCATAGTGGCTCCTTCGCTGACCAGCGGAATTTCTGACATCATCATCACCCTGCCGGGCGTTACATCGAGCAACGAGATGAGTTCCCAGTACTCCGTGCGCGGCGGAAACTATGATGAGAATAACATCTTTGTCAATGATATTGAGATCTACAGACCCTTTTTGGTCAGTGCAGGTGAACAGGAAGGACTGAGTTTTATCAATCCTGCGCTGGTATCTTCGATTTTGTTCTCAGCCGGAGGTTTTGGTGCTGAGTATGGCGACCGGATGTCTTCTGTGCTGGATGTAAAATACAAGCGTCCGCAGGAATTCGGCGGCTCATTTTCTGTCAGTTTACTGGGTGCCGATTTCAGTGTCGGGGGTACTGCAGCAAAAAACAAGTTCAGCTACCTGGTGGGGGCTCGTTACCAGACCAACCGCTATATTCTCAGCAAAGTACAGACACGGGGCGATTACAACCCAGATTTCGCGGACATCCAGTCCCTGTTCAATTACAGGTTCAATGATAAATGGGACCTCTCCTTTTTGGGATATTATTCCAGGAACAGGTATAATGTCACACCGTCCAGCCGTGAAACCGATTTTGGAACCATTACCGAGGTTTTACGATTCAGGGTCTATTTCGATGGAAGCGAAACAGTGGATTACCAGATATTGCAGGGAGGGTTGACCCTTGGTTTCAGACCTCACAGAGACCTGGAACTTAAATTCATCGCCTCCGCCTTTAACACAGATGAAAATGAAGCCTATGATATCCGGGGGCAATACTGGATTGGTCAGGTAGACAATAATCCAGGCAGTGATGAGTTTGGTGATGTGGTGCAAAATCTGGGAGTGGGAACCTACCTGGAACATGCAAGGAATTATTTCAACGCAAAAGTCTATTCGCTGGAGCATAAAGGCTTTCAGTTCAGTGACAAACGAACCCTGAAATGGGGTGTCAGGTACCAGTACCAAATGGTGAATGATAAGCTCAATGAATGGGAGATGGTCGATTCAGCCGGTTATTCCCTGCCCTACCCACAAAATATACCGGGTGATGATGAACCCTACAATCCTGAATTTCATTTGCGGTATTCTGCAAAAGCCAGGAATGACCTTTACATTAATCGGTTAGCGGCCTATGGTTCCGCACAATGGGATTTCAACCTGAAAAATAATGACCTTTTCACCCTGACGGCCGGATTAAGATACAACACCTGGGACTTCAATACAGAACACCTGTTCAGTCCGCGTATAAGCATGGCGTACAAACCCTACAAAAAGCAAAACCTTGTTTTTCGCCTTGCCACCGGGCTCTATTACCAGCCTCCTTTCTATCGTGAAATGCGTAACATGGATGGAACGATCTTTAATGATGCCACCGCCCAACAATCCATCCATTTCATTCTGGGAAGTGATTACCGGTTTCAGGCATGGAACCGGCCGTTCATATTCACCACCGAGGTCTATTACAAATACCTGGACAGAATGGTACCCTACGTGGTCGATAATGTCAGGATCAGGTATTATGCTGATCAGAAATCCCATGGATACACCACAGGTATCGATTTCAAATTGTATGGAGAGTTTGTCAAAGGTGTTGACAGCTGGCTGACACTCTCACTGATGAAATCTGTCGAAGATATCTACGGCGATTTTTATTACAATTATTACAATGCATCCGGAGAGTTGATCCGCCCCGGGATAACCATGGACACCGATGCAGCAGACAGTGTAAAGGTGTCGCCCGGTTATATCCCCCGTCCAACGGACAGAAGACTTAATTTCTCGATTTTTTTCCAGGACTACATTCCGAAACATCCCTATTTGAAAGTTCATCTTCGTTTATTATACGGTACAGGATTACCCTTTGGCCCTCCTGATTCGGAAAGATACCAGCAAACCCTGAGGATGCCGGATTACAGGAGGGTGGATATCGGATTCTCGTGGCAATTCGTCAGCGAAAGTTCAGATTTTGGACCTAAGAATCCACTCAAACACTTCAAGGACATGTGGCTCAGCCTGGAGATCTTTAATTTGTTCCAGGTATACAATACCATTTCCTATATCTGGATCAAGGATGTAAACAATGTTCAGTACGCTGTGCCCAATTATCTTACACCACGGCTTCTGAACGTAAAGCTGGTCGCAGAATTTTAAGTTTTTATGATATTTTGCACTTTTCTATTGTAAAAATCAAATAGTTTTTTATATTTGGAATGTCCAAAAGGACAATTAACTTTAGCAGGTTAATTTTTTGGGTTATCCCTCACCAAGAGGGTTTTTAGGTTAATAAGTGAAAAACCCCTGCCCGCAAGGATAGGGGGTTTTTCATTACAAACACTTATATATTTCTCTTTAGAAAGAAATGATCGCTCGTTCAATCCGTGAGATGGCCTCTTTTAATTCCTCTTCTGAAATCACCAGGGGTGGTGCAAAGCGGATAATATGCTGATGTGTTGGTTTAGCCAGCACACCGAGTTCAGCCATTTTCACGCAAACATCCCATGCTGTTTTTCCGCCTTTAGGCTTTATAACCACAGCATTCAGTAATCCTTTTCCCCGAACAAGTTCGATCATCTCCGAATCTATTTTCCGGATTTCCTCCCTGAAATATTTTCCCAGGGTTTCAGCCCGTTCGGCGAGGTTTTCATCTTTGACAACTTCAAGGGCTGCCATGGCAACCTTTGCGGCAACCGGGTTTCCTCCAAAAGTTGATCCATGCTGGCCGGGCTTGATGGTAAGCATGATATCGTCATCTGCCAAAACCGCTGACACAGGATAGACACCTCCTGACAATGCCTTTCCGAGTATTAATACATCGGGACGCACATTTTCATGGTCACAGGCCAGCAGTCTGCCGGTCCTGGCAATTCCTGTCTGAACCTCATCCGCGATAAAAAGCACATTCTTTTCCTTGCACATGGCGAAAGCCTTTGAAAGATAACCTTCATCCGGCACAACGACGCCTGCCTCCCCCTGGATGGGTTCTACAAGGAATCCTGCAACATTCGGGTCTTCCAGTGCCTGTGCGAGTGCATCCAGGTCATTGTAGGGAATGATCTCAAAACCCGGTGTATAGGGTCCAAAACTTGCCTTTGAATCAGGATCTGTTGACATGGAGATCACCGTGATGGTCCTGCCATGGAAATTGTCTGCACAGACGATGATCTTGGCCTTGTCAGCTGGAACACCCTTTTTATCATACGCCCAGCGACGAACCAGTTTCAGGGCGGTCTCATCCCCTTCTGCCCCTGTATTCATCGGCAATATCTTGTCATAACCGAAATAATCCGTGATATATTTTTCGTACGCCCCCAGCGCATCACTGTAAAATGCTCGGGAAACCAGTGTAAGTTTCTGCGCCTGTTCAGTCAGGGCATTGACGATCCTGGGATGGCAGTGCCCCTGGTTGACCGCTGAATAAGCCGACAGAAAATCAAAATATTCCTTTCCTTCGACATCCCAAACTTTAGCTCCCTTTCCCTTTGAGATCACCACCGGAAGCGGGTGATAATTATGGGCACCGTATTTATCCTCTAAAGCAATGGCTTGCTGAGATGTTAATTTCTCTATAACTGTCTGACTCATCTGTAACTTGATTTAATGTTTCTATTGAATTTGTCGAGGCACAAAAGTAATTATTTATCCTGTCCAGTTTTCTGATTTGAAGGCAACAAAAGCCCGGAAATCCCACTTAAAGGAATAAACTAGAGCAGGTGCCGGAAAGGCAGCAGCAGCCATTCAAAGAGTTTATTGATCAGCGGCCTGTCTTTCCATCGCTTGTAGTCGAAAGGCATGGTGTCACTGATGGTTTTCTGAATGTGACTATTGATCTGGTCAGCAATATCCTTTTCATTGCCAACCAGCACGATCTCATACATATACCTGAAACTCCTGTAATCAAAGTTGGATGAACCGATCGCAAAATGGGTATTATCGACAAGCATAATCTTTGCATGGAGATTATTCGGTCGGTAAAACAGGAATTCAATGCCGCTTTCATGCAACGGCCCGAGGTATTTATTGCGCAATACATCGATCAGGTTCACATCAGATTGCTTGGGCAGGATAACCACTACCTTTACGCCCCTTTTGGCAGCGTCGATCATTGCCTTGCGGAGCAGGAACCCCGGAAGGAAATAAGGGGTTTCAATGTATACTCTTTCAGATGCATTCCTGATCATCCTGATGAAACGGTTGTTTACCCTTTTTGTCGTAATGGATGGGGCGTCACGAATGATCTCAAAGGATTTGTATTTCACCAGCCGGGTATGGTATGCCTTGTAAAAGATGTATTTGTTATACATCCTGAAATCCTGCATGAAGAGTTTGGTAAAAATAAAAGTCATTCCTCCTGATTTGATGCGTAAACAGGATTCCCGCCAGTTCATATTATACCCGGTAAGGTTGGAGGACCCTATCCAGGTGATATCATCATCGATGAGCATCAACTTACGATGAAGCCTTTTATGCCCCCTGGTGAAGATATCCGTATTGTATTTTATTTTTTCAAAGAACCTGACCTCACCACCGTAGCCGATAAGGTCCCTGAAATATTCTTTATTGACAGGACCCGCACCCCAGTAGTCTATCAACAGCCTTACCTCAACTCCATCCTTCGCCTTGCGTGTCAGCGCCCGCCTGAACCGGTCACCAATCTCATCCCTGCCCACCCGGAAGGTTTCAATATAAACGTATTTCCTGGCAGAATCAATATCATCGATCATCTGTTGGTAGTACTCCAGGGGTTCGGAAAAAAGATGATATGGTTCCCTGACCTGTTTCAAAGTGAAATGTTGCTGGTTTATAACTGATGACGGAACTTGTAACCGTCCGCAATCCCAACAAAATTAGTGAAACTAAAGTCAACTCGGATAGAAGGAAAGGAGATTAATTCAACCTCCCATAAGTAATCAATCGCATACATGCAGTCAGCCACCAGCTGAATTCAGCTATCTTTGCATCAATTCATCCATAGCCTATGATTAAATCCATGACAGGGTTCGGTAAGCATGTCTCAGAAAATACGCTTGCCCGAATAACCATCGAACTTAAGTCATTGAACAGCAAATTACTGGATATAAACTGCAGACTACCCTCCCAGTTCAGGATATATGAGATCGATATAAGAAATTTGCTGGGTACAGCATTACAGCGCGGTAAGATCGATTGCCAGGTA
>JARRQC010000106.1:7205-9393 GCA_037382165.1 bacterium
ATGAGGCAGATGAGAAGGAATGGAACCAGCTGAAGGAAGGAATGGAAGCCGCCATGGAAGCGCTTGACACTTTTCGGACCGCGGAAGGCCGGATGATCGAAACCGATTTCAGGGAACGGATCCGGCAAATCATTCAATTGCTGGAAAAAGTTGAATCCTATGAGCCGGCACGAGTTGAACGCATCCGTGAGCGGATCCTGAACCACCTCGCCATGATGCGGGAGAGTGAGGGAGACGAAAATCGTTTTGAACAGGAAATGATATTTTATATTGAAAAGCTGGATATCACAGAAGAAAAGGTCAGGCTTAAAAAACACTGTGAGTACTTTCTGGAAACGATGGATTCAGCAGATTCCTCCGGTAAGAAACTGGGCTTCATTTCACAGGAAATCGGACGCGAGATCAACACATTGGGATCCAAAGCCAATGATGTTGAAATACAAAAACTGGTGGTCCTGATGAAGGATGAACTGGAAAAGATAAAGGAACAACTCTCAAATATCTTATAAATGGCTGAGAGAGGCAGGCTGATCATTTTTTCTGCGCCCTCCGGGGCCGGTAAGACGACGCTTGTCAAACATGTGATGCAATGTTTTGACAACCTCGACTTCTCTGTGTCTGCAGCCAGCCGGCCCAAAAGAAAAGGAGAAGTCGATGGTAAGGATTATTACTTCATGACCACTGATGAATTCAGGGAAAAGATCGAACAAAATGCCTTCGTCGAATGGGAGGAGGTCTATCCCGGCCATTATTATGGCACCCTCTTTTCAGAAGTGGAAAGGGTGAGAAACCAAAACAAGCATATTGTCTTTGATGTGGATGTTAAAGGCGGAATGAACATCAAGAAAATATACGGCGATGATGCGCTGGCTATCTTCGTCAAACCTCCTTCTGTAGAGTCACTTGAAGACAGGTTACGCGGCAGGGGAGCAGAATCGGAAGAAAAAATACAAATGCGACTGGCGAAAGCTTCAGCAGAAATGGATTACGAAAAGATGTTCGACGTTACGATCATCAACGACAGGCTTTCAGAAGCCAAAAATAAAGCTTACGATCTCGTTAAGAAATTTATAAGCTCACACCTATGAAGGCTGTTCAGTTACCACAATACAACAAAAACGTACTGAGAGCCCTGCTGAGTCTTCACGTGGCCGAAATTCCCATGCCTGAGCCAGGTCCTGATGAGGTAGTTGTTAAATTACACGCAGCTACCTGCAATCCTTCAGATATTGCTTTCATCAGGGGTGTCTATAATATAATCAAACCCATCCCGGCCATACCTGGGTTCGAGGCTTCCGGTATTGTCGTAAAGACAGGTGAACACTGCAGTTCACTGGGTGGAAAAATGGTAAGTTGCTTTGTACAATCCGAACATTCAGGTACCTGGTCTGAATTTTTCCTCGCAAACCGGGAAGACCTGATCGTCCTGGGTGAGGGATTCGATATGGATCAGGCTGCTGCTTTTTCTGTTAATCCTTTCACTGCCTGGGGGATGATGGAAATCGCAAAGATGCGTGAAAGCCGGGCAATCGTTCAAAATGCTTCCGGCGGGCAGGTGGCGGCATTCATCAGGAAATTGGCCGGACAGGCTGGCATCCGTGTGATCGATATCGTTCGCAAATCCGAAATGGCAGAAGAGTTGGCAAAGGAGAAGGCTACCGTCCTGTGCGAAACCGATGAGGACTTCCAGGAACAGTTAACGACACTGGCCAATGAATGGAATGCGACCACCGCTTTCGATGCGGTGGGCAGCACATTATCCGGAATTATGCTTAACGCCTTGCCCGAAGATTCAGAACTGGTGGTCTATGGCGGTTTATCAGGAAAACAGCTTGCGGATTTCAGTGGGATGGATATTATTTTCAGAAAAAAGATCATCTCAGGGTTCAATCTCATAGACTGGAAAAAGGAGTATGACAAAGATGCATTTGAAGAAATTGTAAAAGAGGTGGAAAAATTATTCCGGAAGGGTGAGCTTTCGACCCGTTTCCAGGGTTCTACAGTCATAGACAATATAACCACTGGATTAAAAACATACATCAGTAACATGAGCAGCGGCAAACTGCTTATCAGGCCCGGCGCATGAGTGAACTACCATCCACAACGAAAAAGACAGGACTGTTATTCGGCAGTTTCAATCCCATCCACCATGGACACCTGATCATTGCCTCATATATGCTGGAGTTTA
>JARRQC010000107.1:0-7168 GCA_037382165.1 bacterium
AAAAAAATAATCACCCGGTTACTATGGCCAAAAAAACGAAAGAAAAAGTCAATATTATTAAAGATAACGATAGTTTAATCCCGATGATGCAAAAACGCTGTTAATCCGGATATTCCTCTTTAAGGAAAAGGGATCAATCATTGAAAAGTCTGATAATGTCATTACCATTGGCGAGGATAAGCAGGCCGAACAGGATCACCATACCGGCAATTTGAGCATATTCCAGGAATTTGTCACTTGGCTTTCTTCTGGCGATGATCTCATACATCAGGAACATGACATGTCCGCCGTCCAGTGCGGGAATGGGCAGGATATTGAGGATTGCAAGCATGATCGAAAGAAAGGCGGTGAGCCGCCAGAAACTCTCCCAGTGCCAGACGGAAGGAAAGATAGATCCAATGGTTATAAACCCGCCGACACTTTCATACGCTTTTACCTCAGGGGAGAACAAAAGTTTCAGTTGTTTCATATAGCTGCCTATTCCGTCCCAGGTCCGCACGAATCCAGCAGGAACCGCTTCAGCAATTGTATACTTCTTTTCTTTCATTTCAAAGAATTCGTCAAGCGTGTTTTTTCCAAAAACGCCAATCAATCCGTCATCACCCAGCTGCATCGAAAGGTGAAGGGTATCATATCCCCTTTTGACGTCGATAACGACAGATTCATTTTTATGCTTGACAATCTCATCCCTGAATTCTCCGAAATATTTAAGTGGCATACCATTGATCCCGATGATTGAATCGCCGGCTTTCATCCCGGCGCGTTCCGCAGGTGAATTCTCACTGAAATTCTCCGCTACAAAAGGTATCCTGACAGAGATAAAATAAGGGGATTTGTGCTTGACCAGTTTGCTGAGGCTTCCATCGGGAAAGACAATTTCAACTTTCTTCCCTTCACGCATCACCTGCGCAGTCTTTGCTTCATTAAGTATCAGATTGACAGGTATTTTTTGAAAATTCTCCACATATTCTCCCCCAATGGAAATGATCTTGTCGCCTTTCTGAAATCCCATCTCCATGGCCAGGCTATCTGGGCTGATTCCGTATTTATTGGCTTCCGCTGTCGGCAGATAGGCTTCCCCATAATAAAAAAGCATACCGATGTATATGACAACAGCCAGTACAACATTCATAAAAACACCTCCAAGCATGATAATGAGTCGTTGCCATGCAGGCTTTGATCTGAATTCCCACGGTTGTGCCGGACTTTTCAGTGCCTCTTTATCCATGGATTCATCGATCATCCCCGAAATCTTGACATATCCGCCAAGAGGCAGCCATCCCATACCGTATTCGGTGCCTTTGTATTTAAACTTGAAGATGGAGAACCATGGGTTGAAGAATAGGTAGAATTTTTCAACCCGGGTCTTGAAGATCTTGGCAGCAAAAAAATGCCCGAATTCATGCACAATAACAAGGATCGAAAGGCTCAGTATGAGCTGTAATATTTTTATGATGATGTCCATTCCAAATGCTATCCGTAATGATCAATAATTTCGATCGCTTTCTTTCGCGTTTCCGCATCGGTTTCAAGGTAATCCTCCAGTGAGGGGTGCCTGATGAAGGATACCTGCTCTAAACAGGTTTCAATCACCTGGGGAATTTGAAGAAAACTTAGCTTCTCTGACAAAAAAGCCTGAACGGCTATCTCATTGGAAGCGTTCAGGATACAGGGAAGATTCCCTCCATTTTCCAGCGCATAAAAAGCGAGTGCAAGGTTACGAAAATTTTTAATATCAGGGGCTTCGAATTGGAGTTGCGCCAATTTGGTCAGGTCAATCTTTTCTGCCTGTATATCCATACGGGAAGGATAACTCAGGGCATAACGTATCGGCAACTTCATATCAGCCTGGCTCATTTGAGTTTTCACTGATCCGTCGCTGAAATAAACCAGTGAATGTACAACAGACTCAGGATGGATTATCACCTCCAGTGCCGGTGGCCGCAAACCGAAAAGCCAGTATGCCTCGATCAACTCCAGACCTTTATTCATCAGGGTGGCGGAATCAATGCTTATTTTAGGGCCCATGTTCCAAACCGGATGGTTCAGTGCCATAGCTGGGGTTACCTGACGAAGTTTCTCTGCGGACCAACCTCGGAAGGGTCCTCCGGAACCTGTGATGACGATCTTGTCCACCCTGTTGTCTCCTTCTCCTATCAGGCACTGGAAAATCCCTGAATGCTCAGAGTCAACAGGGATGATTTGAACCTGATGCTCAAGGGCTGCCTGTCTGATTAATTCCCCGGCAACCACGAGGGATTCCTTGTTGGCCAGGGCAAGGTTCTTTTTGTTTTCAATTGCAGCCAGTGTGGGGAGCAATCCGGCAAACCCCATATTCGCCATGACAACCTGGTCAATATTTTCCATTGACATCACTTGCCTGACAGACTCCGCCCCGGTGTAGACCTTGATATCATGAGGATCCAATGCCTCTCTTACGGGATCATAAAATTGTTCGTCTTCAATGACAACGGCATTGGGTTGGGAGGATATGGACTGCGATATTAATAGTTGGTAATTCCTGAAAGCAGTAAGCACCTCTACCCTGAAATAGTCCGGGTGTTGCATAACGACCTCAAGGGTTTGCCTTCCGATGGACCCGGTTGATCCAATTATGGCTATGCTTTTTCGCTGGATTTCCACCACTCAGTTGAATATGATGTATTCCTCCGGATCGATGGGTGAGCCATCATACCAAAGTTCAAAATGCAAATGAGGACCAGTGGCAAATTCCCCCGATTCACCGGCAATAGCAATTGCCTCACCCGCGAGGGTATGATCACCTTCCTTCTTAAGCAATACAGAACAGTGTTTATACACCGAGACAAGACTTCCTTTGTGCTGAATCGCTATCACATGTCCCGTTTCCAGTGTCCAGTCTGCATACATTACGGTTCCTTCCAGTGTCGATTTGACCGCTTCGTTATAGACGGTGGCGATGTCTGTGCCGAAATGTTTCTCGGCAGAATTGAATCGTGCGGTAATGATGCCATTCAAGGGTCTGAAGAAATGAAAGTCCCTGATGGAATAACGGGACGATTCGGTCTTCAGCCCCGGCTCGGTGAAGTACAGATTGTACATTTCCGCATTCTCAAATTCAGCCCTCAGCAAGCTGTCTTCTGCCGACCTGACCATGGCAGTGGTATCGGGTTTGTCAATGGTCGCAGGTGTTTGTGGTTGCTGGTGGATCACCTCATTATCTTCAATAATATTTTTAATGTTTTGAAGGTACTGGTCCTTCTGCCGGATGGCGTTGAGCATGGAATCTGCTTCAAGATTTAACCTGTAAAGTTCTTTCTTCTGGTCTATTGTAGGGTAACCTGGAATATACTCCCTCAGGGGTGTATAAGCGATGATAAAAAAAGTTAGGATGATGAAAATAACGGCAAGACTTAGAAAGAAAACCAGTACATTCATGCGTGTCAGCCTGAAAGTAAACCGCTCTTCGAAAGTTTCATCATTCAGGATGACGAGCCGGTATTTGTTTCTCAACTTGTTAAACCAGCGCTCTTTCTTTCTGACCTTTGCCATAGCATGATATCACCCGGCAAAGGTATAAAAGGAAGACGAAAATGTGCTTTATCAGGTAATTATCGGCAAAGTCGTATTATTTTTGCCGCCCCGGACGGTAATAAATTGAACAAATTACAGTTATAAAGGAAAATTGATTTGCTGGACAGACTTACAAATAGATATTCCTTCCTGACCCTTATGATCCTTTTGATCATGGTATTGATGAACTCCTGTTCAACCAAAAGAAATACATGGTCAAGACGGGCCTATCATAATGTGACCTGCAGGTACAATGTCTACTGGAATGGGATGAACAGCCTGAATGAAGGCGCCAAAGGTCTTCATCAGGATGTAAAAGATAATTATAACGAAATTCTCAGGGTTTATAATTACGGGAGCAAACAGGATGCTCAGCGGGTTTATCCCAAAATGGATCGTACCATTAAAAAGGCTTCTATAGGAATCCAAAAGCATTCCATGTATTTTGGGGGTGAGGAAAGGATCAACTATGTCCGGTATTCTTATCTGATGATGGGCAAAGCCCACTTTTACAAACAGGATTACATCAGTGCCCGCCGGGTGTTTGACTATGTCGCTAAAGAATATGAAGAGCATCCCATCCATACGGAAGCCTATCTCTGGCTGGCCAAGACCTATATTGAAACGGAACGTTTTGAAAAAGCCGAGGCTACACTAAACCTGCTGCAGAGCAAAGCAGAAAACAGTTACATACCCCTTCAGGTGCGGAAAGACCTGGCCATGGTTTATGCCGACTTCTACATCGCTACCGGTAATTATGATGATGCCTACTATTTCCTTGAACGCGGCCTTGAACTCGGTAACAAACGTGATGTAGTTACCCGTGCAGAGTTTATCCTGGGTCAGATCAATCAACTGGATGGCGACTTACAGAAAGCTACAGACTATTATAAAAGCGTAATCAAACGTAATCCTGATTATATCATGGCATTTGAAGCCAGGATGAACATGGCCCAGTGCTATGATGAAGGTACAGGCGACAGTAAGAACATCAATAAAACCCTTCAGAAGATGGTCAAGGATTTCAGAAATAAGGAATTTCTTGACCAGATCTATTTTGCGCTGGCAGATGTCGCCCTGAAGGATGGCAATCCTGATCTGGCTATTGAATACCTGAAAAAATCTGTAAGTAGCAGTGTTCAGGATAATTATCAGAAATCCAAATCTTCACTGCAGCTAGCGGAAATGTATTTCGAACGTGCCCAATATAATGATGCACAGGCGTATTATGATACGGCAGTCACCTTCCTGCCAGTCGATTATCCTGATTATGAACTTATTAAGAATAAGGCCACTGTACTTGCGGACATAGTTGTCCATGCAGAAACCATTTTTCTTCAGGATAGTCTTCAAAGGCTGGCACGTATGGATACTATTGAACTGTATGCCCTGATAGATAATATCATTGCGGACTACATAGCCGAAAAAGAGCGCAGGGAGGAGGAGCGGGCCCTGGCAATGGACCAGGGGGTCATGTTCATGGATAATGCGCCTAATCAAGCCGCCCAGCGACCCGGCGGAAAATGGTATTTCTATAATAGCCAGGCGATGAGCATGGGCAGAACGGAATTCATTAATAAGTGGGGAAACAGAAAGCTGGAAGACAACTGGCGACTTTCCGACAAAAGAGGTATACTGGGCGCCGGTGAAGAAGAAGTTGCACTAGAACAGGGTGGCGCAGCTAATGACACTACTGCCCTGGCGGACAGCCAACCATCCGACCCCGAATCGAGGGAATATTATCTCGCTGGAATCCCCTTTTCAGAAGACGAATTCCTTGCTTCCCGGGAACTCGAAATTGACGCCTATCATCAGTTGGGTTTTCTTTATCTCGAAGAACTGAATGACACCCTGAATGCAGAAGCTACGTACCTTGAATTCCAGAAAAAATATCCGGACAACAAATACCGTGTTGAATCATGGTATGCCCTTTACAAAATTTACAGTGAGAGGGGTGATGCGGAGAAATCCGCCTACTACAGGAATTTGATTGTAAGCAACTTCCCTGAAAGCGATTATGCCAAAGTGATCATGGATCCCGATTTCTACATCAAAAAGAGTGAGCAAAAGGGACAGGCCGCGCGGCTGTATGAAAGAACCTTCGATTCCTACAACAGGGAGCAATATTACCGGGTGATCAGCTATGCGGACAGGGCATTGAATGAATATCCCGATGATACGGCTTTGATCCCGAGATTCCTGTATTTGAGGGCCGTATCACTGGGCAAGGTGGATGTTCCCGATACCATGTATAATGCGCTTAATGACCTCTTACGACGATATCCCTCCAGTCCGGTAATACCACGGGTGAATGTTCTCCTCAATTTGCTCCAGTCGGAATATGGCATTGGAGAACCCCTGGTAAGTGTGGCTGACACGACCCTCACAGAAGACATTTCCCTATACAACTATGACCCCAACGCCCTGCACCTGGTCATTGTCATCATCAACAATACGGATATCGAGCTGAATCCATTGAAGGTCAGGATATCCGACTTTAAGCAAAAATATTTCAGACTGGTTCGCCTTAACATTAAAAGCCTTATGCTTGATAACCAGCGGTCCCTGATCACCATTGGAAATTTTGAAGGGGAATCTGCTGCTTACGACTTCTATACGGCACTGATAAATGACAATTATGTAACTTCGGGAATGGCAGTGCAGGAATACGAAATTTATCCCATAACTGTCAACAATTACCCTATCCTATACAGGGAGAAAAATGTAAAGGCATACCAGGCATTTTTCGACCGCTATTATAAGAAGGACAATTAAATATTGTATATTAGATCATTATAAACTGATTGTTTTGAAAAAGATGAAAAACGGAAATGGTGAAAGTCCGGCTAGAAACATTATTGCACAGGGCACCCATATACAGGGAGATATTGAATCGGGAGGAGATTTCAGGATTGAAGGTTCTGTAAACGGAACGGTGAAAGCCAAAGGTAAGATTGTAGTCGGGGTTTCCGGACGTGTTGAAGGACAAATGATCTGTCAAAGTGCTGATATTTCGGGTAAGGTGAAGATCAAGCTTGAAGCCAGTGATTTGACCTCCCTGAGGGCTACCAGTGAGTTTATTGGTGATATCGCTACCAAGAAAATTTCCATTGAACCGGGAGCCGTATTCTCCGGATCCTGTCAGATGTCTGCCAAAACGGTCATGCCCAAAGTTGAGAAAATAAGTGTCTGATCATTGGACAACAAGGATAACAAGGAGAGGGAAGATCCACTTAAATTTTACGTCAAATACTCATCGCTGGCGATTCAAATGATTGTGATCATCCTGGCCGGTGCGTTTGGAGGGAGGGCTATTGACAATGCAACAGAAAGGGATTTTCCCGTATTCACGGTCTCGCTGACGATACTGGCGGTGATTTTTGCTACAATATATGGCATGCGGGAGCTTTTTAAGAAAAAATAAACAAGAATTGTCAGGAGAATGAATACCGGTTTTCAGAAATTCTTTTCGGGTTTTACATTGTTTACACTCATCGTTGCTCTGATCTTTTCTGCTGTTTACATCTGGGTGCCTCAAATACCCATCACCCATGCCTACCCCTACCTGCTTTTGCTGATCTATTTGCTGACCTTACTTATTATATACCTGCTGATC
>JARRQC010000108.1:0-17211 GCA_037382165.1 bacterium
TTCAAAGAAGCTTACATCCGAAAGCGGATAATTGAACAGCATCTTTTCCAGGATGAATCTTTTCGAAATACCGTGATCTGTTTTGGAGATTTCCCGGATAAGCGACAGATCGGATGACACCAGGCATTGGTTGCCTTCTGATGTGTAGTAAACGGGAAGCATACCTCCGAAGCTGTGGCAGAGGGTTACTTCGGATTTATTTTCATCTATATGAATCACATAGAAAAATCCTCCGGCTTCCAGCAGCGTTTCCGGGTTAAAATCCTTAAGCAGCTGATCAAAAAAGCGGGTATTTGTTTCTATATGTTCCGGCAGCACAAGATCCCCCAGCCAGAACAGTTGTTTGCTACCCGCTTTCGCGGTATTTATCCTGTCAAGCTTATCATCCACAACGAGGGTATTCTCATGCATTGTTGCACTTGTCGAACCGGCTCGATGGAGTTTGACGGCCCCGGGAGAGGAAAGTGAAAGCTGAAGCAGAAACTTCATCTACTTTTTCGTATTGATATGGTTGGCTATGTTGATCATCGGGCCGATCCAGAGGTCACCCTTATCCCTTAATTCCGCCGCATATTCCATTACTTCAGGGAACACGTTATCGCGCGTCCATTCATCAAAGGAAGGATGGAACCAGAAATGGGCGATCGTGCCGGTGCGGACCGCACGGTCCAGGAAGGTCTTGAAACGATAGACATAATAGTCTGCGGACCAAGACATGAAATCGCGCATAAATCCGAGGGAGGTCGGGGTAACAAGCAATCCGTGTTCATCCCGGTAGGGATAGGCCATATCGACATTTATATTCTTGCGATAAATCTTAAACCCGTATTGCTTTAACACCTCAATATTGCCATAGGTTCCACCCGGAAAAACAATGGATTCGGGCTTTAATCCGTAGGGCTTCATGGCTTCCATGCATGCCCTGATATCATCTTTGGCAACTTCAGGCGGACACAATTTGTTACTGAAATCGATATGGGAAAAGGTATGGGTGCTGATCTCGTGTTTCGCTTTGGCTTCCTGGATCATCCTGATCAAATCAGGGGCATACCATTCTTTGTCTTTTTTCACATCAGAATACGGGTCATGCTGGAACCAGCCGCCCTTCGTAAATTTCCAATGATCGTCATAATGCGGGACGGGCGTCATCCAGTCGTGGTCGCCTTTTGCGCATTTTTCCAGAAACAGGTGACCTACGGTGGCAAAGGTGATCGGAACATGATATCGGTCCAGCGTGTCAATAATGACAGGAAAGTTTTTCCGGGCCTGCCGGGCCATTTTCAAAGGATCGGCGCCGGTTTTGGTAAACCGCCAGGCCCAGGCCAGTTCAAAATCTGCGGAGATCATCATCCCTCCCTTTTCGCCTCCGGGAAATTTTGATGAAGGATCCAGCTTGTCCCTGAGCACGGAGGGTTTGTTAGGCATCATGAAAACGAGTTTGGTGAGCATGCCCTTCTGCTCGGGCGTCAGATTCGACCTTAGTTTTTTATAGAGTTTTCTCATGTTTCTTTTGTTTTGTCAACGAGTAATTTGAATTTGCCGGTTTTGGACACCGGTATTTTATCAACAAAGGCTATTTCATACCTGATCTTGCCGGCAAGATACTCATCCAGTGATTCGCTGACCAGTTTTTTATCCTGTTCTGAGAACTTTTCAGAAGTCACAAATTTAACCCGCAGCAGATTTTCTTCCAGCTTTTCTATCTGATATTGTTTGATGCCGTTGATCTTCTTAAGCAGCATACTGCCGAAAAAGCTGGGAACCGAAAGTGTTCCCCCACCCGGCAGATTGATGATATCGGATTGCCTGCCGCTGACTTTCGATAACCTGCTCCAGGGTACCGAGCAAACTGGCGCTTCTTTTCCTGCAGGAATGCCCGCATCATTGTTCTTGTACCTGATCAGGGGAAATCCAAAATTATCGAGATCGGTAATGATCAGTTCCCGGCTTCCTTCCTCATCCAGCACTTCGCCGAATTCGACGATCACATGCGGTTCGATGATATGGTATTTTCTGCATTCCCTGCATTCAATGGCGATCCCGTTGATCTCGCTGCAACCGTAATCATCATATACGGGGCCCAGCATTTTCTCAATGGTCGCCCTTTGAAAATCCTGCAAATTTTCCGCGGTCGGCAATACGAAGTCCAGTTTCCTATCCAGCTGGATGTTATGGTTCTCCATATAGTCAGCCAGCATGTAAATGGCATTGGTGTAGCCGTCCACAAAACGGTAGCCGCCCTCCCTGACGAGGTTCACCAGCCGTTCAAATTCTTTGCCTTCCGATAGTTTGTAAGAGGGGAATTTGTGGTGATTGTAGATCCTGGCCTTTAGTCTGGAAAGCGGCCGGTTCCATTCGTTTTTAACTGTTGTTGGATTCCCCCAGATATGCAGACCTTTCATACCAAATTGCCATCCTGCCAGTTCCCAGCCGATAAAATGCGCCGCCTGTCCGCCACTGGAACCATTGCTGTCCTTGTAGTAAACAACCGCAACACCTGTAGAACCACTGGAGGTCCCTTTATCCAGCTTTCCGACATCTGTGTTATCGGCAATGATCTCCTGCCAGTGATTTTGCAGGTCTTCCCGGGTAAGCGGCGGTAACTTCTCCAGGTCTTTCAATGAGGTAATCGAACGGGGATCAAGGTCCGCAGCATCCATCCGTTTCCTGTAAAACGGTACATGATCATAAGCATGCGCAAGCAGTTTACCCAGCTTTTCCAGCTGATTGGTAACATTGGTATCTGCATCCGACCTCAGCAACTTCCTGAACTGTCGGTAGTGGCTGGCAGTATTTCTTCCCTTGAGGGTATCAAAAAGTGTGAGGCCAATATTTTTAGCCATAAATTTCCTCATCTGCTTATTTGCGAAATGATATCATAATAGTTTGAAACCATGGTGGGGATGGTAAAATTTCGTTTTATGTTCTCAAAAGAGACCTCGCCCATGACAGCCCGCTTTTCAGGATCCGACATCAATTTTTTTAGCGCACGGACCAATTGTTCTTCATTTTGGTACTCAAACAGGCTACCATTCCTATCACCAGTAATTTCTCTTGTTCCCCCGGTATCTGAAGCGATAACGGGCAAGCCGGCAGCCATAGCTTCCAGGATGGCATTGGAACAACCCTCACCTTTTGAAGAATGGATAAAGATATCGCCCAACTGCAGGTAATCTTTTACGTTAGTGATCTTTCCCAAAATCTCGATGTCCTTTGCCAGTCCGCGACGGGTAATCTGTTCCTGTATAGCTTGTCGCATGGGTCCGTCACCGATAATATAGTATCGGAAGGAGTGGCCTTGGTCTTTCAGATTTTCCAGCGCCCCGATTATGGTCTGATAATCCTTAAAGGGTACCAGGTTAGCAACAGATACCAGCACCGTTTCCCCATGATAGTGCCTGATCATTTTTTGGCGTAACTCCCATTTTTCCTGGGTTGAAGGATTGTGGATGAATTTTTCGTCAATTCCATTATACAGGACAAATCCTCTTCGCAACCTGTTGGCCCGGAGTCCGGCTTGTGAATTGGCCACGACATGTTTGCTCAAATGCAATATAACTAATCGCCACAGGTGTTTACTATTGAACAATACTTTCCCGTGACGTATGGACCCGTTGACAAACTTACCCGGGCTGAAGGGTGAGGCCAGGAAACAGAAAGAAGCTTCAAAACCGCCCCATGCATAAACGATATCCGGTTTTTGTTCCCTGAAAATGCGGATCAATTCCCTCAGGCGTTGGTAGGGATTTTTGGTTTTCTGTTTTATTGAAGACCACTATACGTGTAGGATAATATCCCGGGTCACCATATTTGTAAATGGTAGCCAGTTGGCGTTCTCTGCCTCCTCTTGTCATGGAGGAAATAACGTGGATGATCCTGGTTTCAGTCAAAATGAATTCTGAAAAAAGAAATTAATTAGCATATCGGAATACTTGCTGGCATCAAAGTGTTCCAGGGCGGTTTCCCTGGCCTTTTTGCCTATGGATTCATCAAGATAATCCTTACGGGAGATGATCTCGAACAACCGCTCAGCCGTATCGGATGCCTTATGACTGCAGGAAACAAAGCCGTTTTCGCCATCCTTTACATAGGTTGTATTATCACTCACTGATGTTATGAGTACCGGTACACCCGATGCCATGTATTCTGCCAGTTTGGTGGAAAATCCAAATCTTGTCTGCAGGTTGTCGGACCTGATGAGAAGCAGAATATTTTGTTGACTTAGAATTTCAGGGATTTGCTCCGAAGGTACCTGACCATGCAGCACTACATTTTCCTTCAAATGCAGTTTATCGATCAGGCGATATATCTTCAGCAGCGTATCCCGGTATCCTGTACCGTAAAGATTCAACCGGACATTATCAATTCCATATTTATTCTTCAATATCCTTACAGCCCTGATCAGTTCACCAATACTGTCTTTCTTCATGGTAAGGTATCCGGTAAATCCAAGATGAATAAGATCATGATCTTCTTTTCTCTCCGGATTTACCGAACTGAATTTTTTGATATCAGCGAGTATGGGAATACGCAGGATGTTGGGATTAAGTCTCCGGATCCTTTCTTCCATGTTCCTGGAGATGACAATGTTACCATCATAATTTGCGACCAGCTTGTCCTGTCTGTAATGGTCGAAATATTTAAAAGGGTAGTAGATGGCAAACAACAATTTCTTCAACAGGTTTTTTGGGAAGGGATAATTGAGCATTTTACCGACATTCAGTTCGTTTCGTTCGGAAAAAACCGGGATTCCCTTGCTTTTGATCATCCGGAGAAGTTCCCGTTCGTCGCTGAAATTGTTGATGGAAGGATAAACAAGTACCGTTTTTTTCTCCGCGATGGCATCGAGGAACTGATCCACATTTTCCAGGAATTTCCTGAATGTTTTCTTTCCGAATAGTTTGCCGGATGTCCTTTCGGTAAAGGAATTATTACCGGTCTTTTGCTCTGCATTTCCGCAGATGTAAATACGCTCCCCCACTTCCTGGATATTCTTTCTGTCAATATCCGGGTATTTTGTGGACAGCAGCCAGACTGTTATCCCGGGATCCCGGGTCACTGCGGTTGCATATGCCAAAATCCTGGCGTAGGATGCACCCTGTTGGTCCCGCAAGGGGAGGGAGCTGATGAAAATAAGGTTCCTATTGATGGTTATTGCTGGTTGATCCCCCACCATTTATTGCTCAGCCGTGCATTGCCCATGATGAGTTTGAGGACCCGCCATGATGTATTGTCGATCGTGTAATCCTCTGCTATACGTCCATACTTACCTGCCTCGTGTTCATCTATTACCGTACGGATGGATCCCATGACGACATCCACATCGAAACCGGTCAGGACGATGGTGCCGGCATCCTGTGCTTCTGGCCTTTCCATCGACTGGCGCAGGCTGATAGCCGGGAAGGAGAGTATGGCGCTCTCTTCGCTGATGGTGCCGCTGTCGGAAAGAGCACAAAGGGCATTCATCTGCAGGTTCACATAATCAAAAAAGCCGAAAGGCTTAAGGAAACGCACCCGCTCGTCGATCTGCATGTTGTCCAGCGACTCAAGCCGGTTCCGGGTTCGCGGATGGGTCGATACGATGACGGGTACCCCGTATTCCTCCGCAAGGCTGTTCAATATGTGCAGGATCTGATTCAGGTGTTTCTTATTGTCCACATTCTCTTCCCGGTGGGTGGAGACAATGAAATATTCATTCTTCGATAGCTTTAGCTTTTTGAGGATGTCAGACGATTTTATCTTGTCCATGTTCTGCATCAGCACTTCCTTCATCGGGGAGCCGGTGAGATAGATGCGTCTGTGCTGCAGCCCCTCTGACAACAGGTGCCTGCGGGCATGTTCGGTATAGACCAGGTTGAAATCTGCCACATGGTCGATGATCCGCCGGTTGATCTCTTCGGGCACGTTCATGTCGAAACTGCGGTTTCCGGCCTCCATGTGGAAGATGGGAATACGCAGCCGCTTGGCGATGATACCGGCGATACTGCTGTTGGTATCGCCGAGGATCAGGACTGCATCGGGTTTCTCCTGGCGCAATACCTCCTCGCTTTTGATCAGGGTTTCACCCAGTACATGACCCAGGGAAGTGGTATTGACCCCCAGGAAATAATCCGGCTTTCGTAGTCCGAGGTCTTCGAAAAACACTTCATTCAACTCGTAATCGTAATTCTGACCGGTATGGATGACCACCTGGTGCAGGTATTTGTCCAGCAGTTTCATCGTGGCACTGAGCCTGATGATCTCGGGTCGCGTACCGATGATGGTGGCCACTTTCAGCTTGGCTTTTTTCATGATAATAACTTAGGAAAGAAATACACATCCCTTCCGTGATGCGACGCATCACGGAAGGGATGGATTAAAGATTATAAAATCTGAGGCTAATTGTTCAGTTGTTTCCAGGTCCCCCCTACATAGCAATAGACATTGCCATCGGTGGAATTAATATAGATTGCACCTTCTTTCGGGCTTTCGGGAGCTACAGCCTGCGGGGTGAGTGTCAACACCTTATCAATGGTGACCTCCTCAGCGCCCATTGTTTTGTTGGGTCCGTTGATGATCGTACCGTCCACCTGCAGATCTCCCGCCACATGCAGCAATGCCTGGGGATCGGTGGTCCCGACACCTACATTCCCCGAATTGCGGATGGTCATGGAAGGGGCGTTCGCCCCCGATCCTTTGGTGAAAAACTGGAGCAGTCCCTGGTTGTCGGCGCCATCCCTTCTGGCGAAAATCCTCGAGATGATATCCTCATTGTACTGGGTGGTATCGGAAGTGTTATCCTTGATCGAGAACGTTAGCCCGGTACCAAAACCATTGATCATATCATTGTTGGTTCTCGCCTGGAGGTTTATGGAGGGTTTCAGGAGGTTGGTAGTCTCCAGGTTGGTATTCCCGCCAACGCCATACCATTTTTCGATGAACGAGGCCACCACGGCATCGGTGTTCGTATAGCTGTATACAGTGAACCGAGGGACATTGGAAGAACGCGGGTCATTAATACCCAGCATCATCCTTTTCATCCCGTAGTAGCTGTAATAGTTTTCTGTAGCCCTGAGCGGGGTGGCTACGTTGAAGACATTTTTTCCTTCCACTGCCTCATCCAGGACGAAGCGGTCGTATAAATCTGTTCTACCCATGTGGTTGAACCAGTTTTCCTCAGCTGTCGGGAGCAGGTGGATGGTATGTTCGTAATGGATATCCCAGATGATCCCTGAAAAGCTGTTGTATTTACCAGCGACTGTAAGGATCGATTTTTCCCCCGCCGGTTTCCGGGTATTGGGCTGCATGATCAGGTTGGAGAATACATGACCAGCCGCCCTGGAATCGAGGTATATACCGTGCATGGTCCAGTCGATGGTAATGTTGTTCCAGTGCCAGGAGTTGCTCATGCCGCTTTCCGGATGGCCTGACAAATAGATGGCCGTATCGGGCCTGTAGAAATCGACACCTTCCATCACTGAAAAATAGCTGTAATCATTTATCTCCCATGACTTGACCCGGATGCCGTTGTAGGCCAATCCGGAGAAATCGTTCTGGCCGTAAAGGAATCCCTTTACTATAATATTGCTGATCCGTGAGGCATACCTCGGTGCCTGATCATCAGGCTGTGACGCGCGGTCGACAGCCACGTCAAATACCCAACCGTTGTACCCCTGCTCACACTTGATCACACCCCCGTTGATCACAAAAGGTTCGGCTTCGATCCTGAAACAGGGGGAATCCTGCTGTCCGTCACCCTTGTCGTTCGGCGGGATAAGATAAGTTAACGCAAACATGTTGATCGAGGTGGGCTCGTCGAGAAGCAATGAAGACCCCAGGCGGTAAGCATATCCATTCAGCAGGACATTGGATTTGAACACATCCAGCGTCTTCTGAATTGCCGGTGCACAATCAGTGATGCTGTCGGGAACGGCACCAAACCATTCGGGCCGGGCTATTGTACTTCTTGCCCAGTCAAGCCAGCCTTCGCTCAGGTTGCTGGTCACGGTGAAGATTTGGTGTGCCCCGGCATCTATAAAGACATAATTCCCCTTAAGTTCCCCTGTCACGTCAATCATTGCACCGGGTTCAAAGATCAGTTTGTGCTGGCCGGGTATCTCTACCGTTCCTTTTATATGATAATTCGCACCATTTTGATCTGAAGCTGGCCTCCATGGGATGAAGATCACAGCCGCCCGTTGAAAAGCTTCAACGAACATGTAGTCGTCCGATCCGGTTTGTTCTTCCATTTCCGCATCGTAACTCCAAAGCAGGTTATATACATTGTCGCTGTGGCCTACGCGTGCTCCGTTGGCATAAACCCCATCCGGAGCATTCAGGTTGATAACATCGTCGGCAATGTTAATGCCTGATACACTGTCTCCCGCCTGGTCGGAGACCCGCATGTTGATCATTCGTCCCGAATTCTGGGCATTGACCAGCGCAGAGCACATAATTACGGACAGCGTAAGGAATAAAAATCGTTTCATATACGTTTGTTAGATTGAAAACATCAAACAGGAAGTACCGTCCTTCTTATTACCTGAAGGACAATACTTCCCGAATTAGACTTTTTAGATTACAAATAGTTGATAATTATTACATTTAATTATCTAGTGGTTTCCAGTTACCCAGCAGGTAACAGTAGATATGTCCGTCGGTACCCACATAGAGGTCTCCCGCTTTGGGATTTGCTGGCGGTGTGCTTCTCG
The DNA here is from genome assembly GCA_037382165.1 of bacterium. Classification (GTDB taxonomy): domain Bacteria; phylum Bacteroidota; class Bacteroidia; order Bacteroidales; family F082; genus JAADID01. Next base: position 8,691 of record JARRQC010000108.1, read on the forward strand.
GTGTGAGTGAAAGCACTTCGTTAATGGTCACCGTGTTGGCATCCACCGCCTTGTTTGGTCCGTTGGTGATGGTACCGTCCACGATCAGGTCACCGGCGACATGCAGGAGTGCCTGGGGATTTGTTGTTCCAATTCCTACATTCCCCGAATTCCGGATGGTCATGGAGGGTGCTGAAGCATTGGAACCTTTGGTGAAGAACTGCATCAATCCCTGATTATCAGCACCATCACGGCGTGCAAAAATACGACCGATAAGATCTGTGCTGTAGGCCGTAGTATCGGATTGGGTATCTTTAATTGAAAAAGTTATACCTGATCCAAACCCATTGATCATGCTGCTGTTGCTGGTCCTGGCCTGCAGGTTGATGGAGGGTTTCAACAGATTGGTGGTCTCCAGGTTGGAATTACCTCCTACCCCGTACCATTTTTCAATAAACGATGCTACCACAGCATCATTGTTGGTATAGCTGTATACAGCAAATCGCGGTACGTTGGATGAACGGTTATCACGAATACCCAGCATCATGCGTTCCATGCCGTAGTAACTATAGTAGTTCTGTGTTGGCTGGAATGGTGTTGCCGTTGTAAAAACATTTTTTCCCGGTGTGGCTTCATCCAAAGTAAACCTGTCATAAATATCTGTTCTTCCCATGTGGCTGAACCAGTTTTCCTCAGCAGTAGGAAGAAGGTGGATGGTATTTCTGTAGTGGATATCCCATATTACCCCATTAAAACTGTTGTATTTACCTGCCACCGTAAGGATCGGATTTTCTCCCGCCGGTTTCCGGGTATTGGGCTGCATGATCAGGTTGGTGAAGACATGGCCAGCTGCTTTTTCGTTAAGATAAATGCCGTGCATGGTCCAGTCGATGGTAATGTTGTTCCAGTGCCAGGAGTTGCTCATGCCGCTTTCCGGGTGTCCCGCCAGGTAGATGGCTGTATCGGGCCGGTAGAAGTCGACATTTTCCATCACTGAGAAATAGGAGTAATCATTCGCTTTCCACGATTTCACGCGGATACCGTTGTGGGCCAGCCCTGAAAAGTCGTTTTGCCCATAGAGAAATCCTTTCACGATCAGGTTGCTGATACGGGATGCGAAACGGGGTGCTGCATCATTAATTTGTTCCGTCCTTGTGACGGCTACATCGAATACCCACCCGTTGTACCCTTGTTCACATTTGATCACACCTCCGTTGATCACGAAAGGTTCTGCTTCGATCCTGTACACAGGATCATCCTGTTGACCGTCCGGTTTGTTATCAGGAGCGATCAAAAAAGAGAGTGGGAACATGAAGATCGAAGTGGGTTCATCAATGAGAATGGAAGATTCCAAACGGTAGGCGCGCCCATTCATCAGGATATTGGTTTTAAAGACATCGAGGCATTTCTGAATGCCAGGCGTACAATTAGTGACACTGTCAGGCTCGGCACCAAACCATTCGGGCCGGGGTACAGTCCTCCTGGCCCAGTCAAGCCGACCATCGCTCAGGTTGCTGGTTACGGTAAAGATCTGATAGGGACCTGCGTCGATCAGGGTTTTGTTCCCTTTCAAAGAACCTTCCACATCAACTTTGGCATCGTATTCAAAGGCCAGCTGGCGTTTAGCCGGTATAACTATATCGCCCGTAATGACGTAATTCACCTCCCCCTCAGCGTATCCCTCTCTATGTGGGATAAAGATCCTGTTGGCCTTCGACAAGGCATCGATGAACATATAGTCGTCCGATCCGGTCTGTTCTTCCATCTCGGCGTCATAGCTCCAGAGCAGGTTATAGGTATTGTCACCTGACATCTGTTGACCCCCGTCTCCGGTTCCGATGAGCTCATCGTTCCAGTACAGTCCGGGCGTAAACATGTCGATACGGTCCGGTTTGACGATGATTGAGGAAGTGTCTGAAGGTGTCTCTCCTTCCACTATGATTTTGCCTTCCTGCTGTGCAGTAAGGGCAATCGCAAGAAGAAGACTCAAGCTAAAAAATAATGTTTTCATCATAATCGTAATTTTTAATTTAAGACATATATTTCTATGGTTGTAAGACAATTAACAAGGCGGCGTTTAATATTGTTTATTTGCGAGGCTATTTTCCCGCATTAAAGTTCGGAGGAGGTGTGTCATGTGGTTCCAACTGTAACACTTCCTCCAGGGTTACGGTTCCCGTGGCGCGCAGAGTTCCTTTTATCTCAAGGAGTGACCTGGGCGTCGAAGTACCGATACCGACATACCCATTATTGCGTAAAGTAAGTGTCGGCTGGGAGGCATTCTTCCCTCTGCTGAAGAGTTGAAGCATGCCCCGGTCGTCGGCACCGTCGCGACGAGCCATGATCCGTGCGGCAAGGTTCAGGCCGTACTCTGTGGTGTCAGTATCCCGGTCTTTAATGTTGAACACCAGTCCGCCCCCGAATCCATCCACCATATCGGAGGTGGTCCGCGTGGAGATCACCAGGCCGGGCATCGTTCCCTGCGAGGAGTTAAAATCGTCACTTCCCGTGATGGTGGTCGTCCTGATGAACCCTCCCGCGAAGGAATTGTCGTTCCGAACGGTCAGTTTCGGCAGGTTGGAATAACGGTTGTCGCGAATCCCGATGCCCACGATCTCATCGGTATAGACACCATAATGGTTGGCTGTCGGCTCGAAGGGGTTGGAGGTGCTGAATACGTTGATTGCCTTATGGACTGTCTCGTCCCTGACGAATTTCTCATAGATGTCCACCCGGCCCATGTGGCTGAAATAGTTGTGTTCGGCACCCTTCCGTAGTACAATGGTATTTGGGTTGTGGATATCCCAGATGATACCCTGAAAACTGTTGTATTTGCTGGCCACTTCTATGATGGTTGACTTCACCCGTGTGTTGGGCTGGATGATCAGGTTGGTGAATACATGGCCGGCTGCCCTTGGTTCGAGGATGATGCCCCGCATGGTCCAGTCGATGGTGATGTTGCTCCAGTGCCAGGAATTATTCATGCCGCTCTCATCATTGCCGGTGAGATAGATTGCCGTATCGGGCCGGTAGAAATTGACATTGTCCATGGTCGAGAAGTAGGAGTAGTCTCCTTTTTTAGCCGATCGCAGTTTGATGCCATTGTAGGCCATACCCGAAAAATCATTTTCCCCATATACAAATCCTTCCACTGTGATATCGCGGATCAACGATGTCAGCCGGGGGCTGTTGTCATTTTCTCCCTGCCGGTCGATCGCCACATTGAATATCCAGGCATGATAGCCTCTTTCCACCTTCACCCTGCCACCGGCAAGGATGAAGGGTTCACCGGTAATTTGAAACAGGTCCGCATTACTGAAGGCATCAGGTACCAGGGCGGTCGACATATTCATGAACAGGGTATTGCCGCTCCTGATCATCAGGCTTCCATTCACCCGGTAGCTATCACCGGTAAGCCAAACATTCTTCCTGAACACATCGAGTGTTTTTTGAATGGCATCCCTGGAATCCTGGTTCGATCCGGCCATCGCCCCGAACCATTCCGGATAGGCCGCATCCGTACTCCAAGTGCCGGTCAGGTTGCTTTCCGGGGAGAATACCATATAGGGTCCGGCTTCTATGCGGGTACCCTCGCCGATCAACTTTCCGGTGACGTGGATGAGCGCTCCTTTTTCAATCCGGAAAATCTTGTTCAGGGGAATCCGGACATGGGCACTTACCAGGTAGTTCCCTCCTTCATTTGTGGCGGGAAATAGGATCACATCCGCATCAGCCATGGCCTTTTCCAGTACACGGCTGATATCAGTTACCCCATCAGCAATACCTCCGTAATGCGAGATGACCGCCACATTTTCCGGAAGTTGTCCATGATCGGGATCACCTGTGCCATTCAGCCTAATCTTATCTGCGGTCGAAAAAAGCGTTTGGGTGGCCTGTACCGCATCGGTCAGCAAATAACTGGATTTATCCTGCCGGTCATAGATGATCGTACCGGCTTCCAGCGCCATGCCGAACATTTCCGCATCGCTCCCGATCGTGTAGATCTTGGCTTCCGTGACCTGTGCATATGCTCCTGTGATGGACAACATCAGGGATAAAAACAACGGGATGATTTTATAAAGATACATTGTCATTCAGATCGGGTCTGAAGAAGAATCCGGCCAAGTTCATGGTTGAATACTTCCACGCCCCGTGCATTCAGGTGCAGCTGGTCTTTGAAATAGGCCGGTTTATGGTACAGCTCGTCAAAATAGGAATAATCATAGAACTCGATCCCTTTTTGGGAGATGGTTGCACTTAACTCACCAATGATCCTGTCGTTTGCGTCAAATTTCTCATAGGTGGGTGAGATCATGCATATCATCCGGATATTGTTTGTGATGGCAACATCCAGGAATTTTTCAAGATAGACCTTCTTAATGTCATCCATATTTTCATTTTCCGACAAGGTCATTCGAGTGTAAGCATCGACATTCATTGTTGGCTGCAGACCTTTATAACCGTTTCCCTGCCTGTCACCGGTGACTTTTCCCCTGACCATGTCATACAATGTTGAATTATACACATAGATGTTGAAGAATGTCTTGAACCTGCTGAAATCCGGATCCAGTCGGATGATTTCCCTGAACGATGGATCATCAAAATAATAGGGCATGAAAATATTGAGTTTCATGTAGGCATTCGGGTCTACAATTACATTGGGCGAGAGGTCGAGGATGACAAGTTCAGGTTTGTTCTTCTTTACCAGTTCGCTGAAGAGAGCATAGTTATAGAATAAACCGTATCCGCCCAATCCGGTGTTGTAGCAGCTCTTTCCTGTTTCTTTTGAAATGATTTCCGGATTGTAATGATGCTCAGCGCGTGAACTGCCGAAAATCAGAATATCTTCATCCGCTTCAAGACTCCTGTTCACTTTACCATAAGTGCCGAAGGTTATATTCGGGAAGGTGCGGTTCATTACCCATCCCGTGGAGATATCGATGAGAAAGAACAAGATCACGAAAACAGCGAGGTATTTTAAGGATCTGTGCATATCAGAACTGGAAATAAATAAACTGTCCCCCGTTGAATACGCCGATAGAGAGTGTAACAACAAGCAGGAAAAGATAGATCAGGACAAGTGGCATATTGATCTTGTTGTCCAGCATACCGTACCCTGGAAATCGCTCATTGACCAGGTCAAAGAGCAGCAACAGGCCCAGGCCGATCAAGCCGTAGAAGAAGGTATTGTAATCGAGATAGAGGGAGCTGAAATCGAACAATTTATAGACGATGTAAAAAGCATGTGTTACATGATCGGCCCTGAAAAAGATCCAGGCAAAGGTAGCCAGTACGAACACGATAAAAACCCTTGTCAGCCGGTTCCAGATAGAGATGGTTTGGTCCTTACCCACCGCTAACCTGAAAAAGTTTTCAATGATGATGTAAATACCATGGAGTGCTCCCCAGATCACGAAAGTCCAGTTGGCGCCGTGCCACAGCCCGCTGACCAGGAAGGTCAGGAACAGGTTGAGATACCATCGGGGTACTTTCACCCGGCTTCCTCCCATGGGTATATAGAAATAATCGCGGAACCAGGTGGAGAGCGAGATGTGCCACCTGTGCCAGAAATCCCCAATGGATGTGGCAAAATAGGGCCTGCGGAAATTGATCATCAGGTCATATCCCATCAGCCGTGCCGTGCCAATGGCAATGGCCGAATACCCGGCGAAATCGCAATAGATTTGAAAAGAAAAGAACAGGGTGGCCACAATGAATGTCAGGCCGGAATGCTGCAGGACATTCCCGTAAACGGAATCGACGTATAGCGACAACCTGTCGGCCACAACAAGTTTCATAAAAAAACCACTGATGATCCATTTTCCACCCTTCACGAAATTGTCCCAGGAAAAGCGGTGTCTTTCACGAAACTGTGGAAGCAGCCGGGTACTTCGTTCAATGGGACCTGCTACAAGCTGGGGGAAGAAGGAGACGTATAATGCATAAATGCCGAAATGGTTTTCAACCGATTTTTTACCATAGTAAACATCAATGGTATAACTGAGGGTTTGAAAGGTATAAAATGAAATTCCAACGGGAAGCAGTAATTTAAAATAGGGCATCCTGAAATCCATGGCTACAGTGGACAGGATGGTATTGACGCTGTCACTGAAAAAATTAAAATACTTGTAAAAGAAAAGCACGCCCAGGCTGGCGGAGACCGAGATAATTAAAAGCGCTTTCCTGACATCCTGGTTTTCAGAGCGCACGATGCCGATGGCCGAAACATAGGAAACGACAGTAGTGAAAAGGATAAGGAAAACATAATTTACGTTCCAGCTCATATAAAAATAGTAGCTGGCGATCAGCAGCACGATCCACCTGAACCGGTCCGGTGTCAAAAAGTAGAGGACGAGGACAGCGGGAAGGAAATAGACAAATTGTAACGAATTAAAAAGCAATTTCCGCTATGATTTTTTAGGTTCGGTTTATTCAGACCCTCTCAAAAAAGGTATCGGGATCGGAAGGATCATAGGGCTCGTTGATCCAGAAAAGCGTGAGCAGTTCCCCGTCACCCGTATTGGTAATATTGTGGGTATACCAGATGGGCATGTCGACGAAAGCAGGTTCGTTTCCGTCCAGGTCATATTCAATGATACTGTCGGTTCCCACTTTTCTGAGTTGTATTCTCGCATTACCGCCAATGACAATGAACCGTTCCGCTTTTCGGGTGTGGTAATGGTTACCGCGGGTGATGCCGGGCTTTGTCGTGGAATAGGAATACTGACCCGGTGTTGCGGCGCGGACAGCTTCCACAAAAGGTATTAAAGAGTGATTTCTCAAAAGGATCGGACAGGTCGGGGAATACTCCTTTTTCCAGGTAGTTGCTGGTATAATCCTCCAACAATCCAAGGATCTGGCTGACCTTTCTTTCTGCGGTATGTTTCACCACATAGCTATTCACTCTTGATTTACTTTGAGTGACAATAGCGCGGTAAAATTCATCCACCAACTCATTGATATAGATTAACCTGACTTCTCCATCCACATGTATTTTTGGTGTTTCCCCATGGGTCAGCTGGTGGCAGAACGTAGCGATAAAAGAATTGTAATAAGGTTTTCCAAAGGGCCCGAAAACATTGGGAATGATCAGCCCGGTAAAGTTTGCATCATTTTTTTCAGCCCAATTTTCGAGCATTTTCCTTCCTTCGGTCTTGGATCTTCCGTAAAGATTGTTCTTTTCTTCCTGTGTCGAGGAGGAAAACAGGATATGTGGCTTTGAACCGGTCGTATGGCAAGCTTCGATCAATTGCCTGACCAGGCGTATATTGGTGTCATAGATCACCTGCTGGTCTTCATGCCGGTTCATTGCCGCCAGGTGGACGATGGCATCGCACTTTTTGACAAAGTCATTTAAATCTGATTCTTTTTCGAAAAATGCATCTTCGAACGGGATGGTTTCGATGTCCTCTTTCGTATTCAAATAATTGAACAAGTGTGTTCCCATGAAACCGGGTTGCCCGGTAATGCCTACTTTGATCATAATTCTTCCCAGTTTATCCAGAGGTTTGTGTCATATCTTTTTTCATCATCCCTGGCTTCCGTAATATCATAGGCGGAGAATACCAGGAGTTGTGAATCCTCATCCAGTGCTTTAAAGCCGTTGGCGTAACCGCCGGGAATGATGAGTGTTTCACTTTTTGATTCGGAGAGTGTGAAAGATAAGATATCAGGATTGACCGGTGTATTTTCCCGGTTTTCAATTTTGACCAGCCGAACTGCAAATGAGCCGCTTACACAATAGAAGCATTTGGTTTCCGTGTGATGTCCCTGCCATGCCCTGGCACCATGAGAAGGCGACTGTTTAATTACATAGAAACGTTTAAACTTTTCAGGCTCGAAATCATTGACGAATTTCAACATACCCCTGTGATCAGAATGTATCCCACCACGGATGAGATACGGTATCTGTTTTCCCTTATGCATGGGTTACATCCTTCCGGATGGATTCCAGTTTCATCAACAGTTTTTTGGTTCCTTCCACATCCAACCGCGTCGTGTTGTGGGAGTGATATTCCTCAATCGCTGAAATATCGGCTTCTCCTTCCGAAAAGTATTGTTCATAATTAAGATCACGGGTATCGGCCGGAATCCTGTAATAATCACCCATATCAATCGCTTTTGCCATTTCTTCCCTGTTGACGAGCGATTCATACAGTTTTTCACCATGACGTGTGCCAATGATCCGCATCGGGTTATCCGCTTTATAAAGTTCTTTCAACGCCTGGGCGAGCACCTCGATGGTTGCTGCGGGTGCCTTCTGGACGAAGATGTCTCCCGGTTCACCATGCTCAAAGGCATACAAAACCAAATCCACCGCATCGTCAAGGGTCATCATGAATCTTGTCATACCCGGATCGGTAATGGTCATTTCCCTGCCTGATTTGATCTGATCCACAAAAAGCGGGATCACTGACCCCCGGCTGGCCATTACATTCCCATACCGGGTTCCGCAGAGTACAGTGCCATTATCGCCCACATTCCGTGATCGGGCGACCATCACTTTTTCCATCAGTGCTTTTGACATACCCATGGCGTTGAT
>JARRQC010000109.1:0-12508 GCA_037382165.1 bacterium
ATCATATTCCGGGTTCCCTCAACGTTGACCTTATAAAAAGTTGAAGTGTCACGCATCCATTGTTCGGGCCATCCGGCTGCATGATATATGACGTGACATCCATCTGCAGCCTTTTTAAGAGAATCCAGGTTCAAGATGTCGCCCTGCGCAAGCTCTACCCCAGCCGGTAGTATCCTTTTGCCTTTTTCCATTGACCTGACAAGGACTCTTACTTTCCTTTTCCGTTTCAGCAGGGAGCTGATAATTTGAAATCCAACCAGTCCTGTCCCTCCTGTGACCAGCGTTCGATTTTCCATTTCAGATTCCGGATGTTTTTAAAGTTTTGGATTCCATAAGCCGGTAGACAGGGTACGGATAAAAACCACCACCCCATTGCGGGACAAGGTAGCGATCGAAAAAATTCCAGTGCAGCAGACCGTCATCTGCCTCCGGTTCCAGCAAGTAGACTGCCAGGTGTCTCAGTTTTTGATCCGTCCTGATGAGATAAGTTCCGGCGGGAAAGGTCTTTTCAACTATTTCAAAGCTGCCTTTCACCTCATTGGTATAATGTCCCTGGAATAAGCGCCTCGTCCCGTTTAATTCACTGATGGTAAATTGTTCAACCTGCAACGTAACGGGCTGATTTAATTTTTCCACGGTGATACCATGTGATGTAAGAAGGTCGATGATCTCAGGTTCCATCACGGTCATCAGGTAGGCAGATGGTATTTTTCTGCTTACCACAGGATAGTAATCTGCGATATAGGGCACCGTCACCGTGACTTTCCGGTCACTCTGTTTGAACCGCCAGTAGCCTGTAACTCCGGGTATGGTATCTGCCTCGATGGCTTTTATGGTGATCTTCTCGGGAGTTGGGCGCCCTTCATAGGTGACGGCAAATGAATCCTGCACTTGTTTGTTGTCCGGATTTAATGCACGTTGGTCAGCGCTGTTGATCAGGTCCTTTATCTCCTGACGATTCGCCGCTGCATACTCAAGTATGGTAAGCAGTAAGTGATATGAAGCGTTTACCCGCGTTTTGAAATCAGCATATACATAGTTTTCATTCAGAATGGCCAGGCGATTCCGGAGCCCGACATAATTGACCAAAAACCGCGGTTCGGCAGCATACGATATCCAACCCTTACTGTAATCCAGCCGGTCAATGAATTCTCCATAAAAAACATTTTCCACCTGGTATTTATCACGCAAAGTGATATGAACCTGCTGCATCATATCATCTCTCATATAATTTATCAGGCTGCGGTCCCCGTTCGGGTTCATCATCCAGACAAAAGTGGTCGGTTCTTCATGGTAAGAACCATTGGTCGTATGACAGTCGACCAATAGGGCCGGATCCCACCTGTCCAGGACATTCTCAACCAATCCCCTTATTTCAGGTGTTTCCAGTTTCATCGCATCCCTGTTGAGGTCCAGATTTTGCCCATTGTAACGAATACCTACGCTGGACGGTCCGTTCTGGTTGGTACGGTTTTCTGTGCTGAACTTTTCATTGCCATCGGCATTCAGGATGGGATTGATCAGTACAATCACCTGTTTAAGGATGTCCGATTCCGGTTTTTTCAATAGTTCCCGGGCAATCATTTGTGTCGATTCCTTCCCTTCCACTTCCCCGGCATGGATATTTCCCTGCAAATAAACAACGATCCGATCGTCATTTGCAAGTTCTTCGGGGCCTGAGGGTAATGGATTACCGATAATCATCAGCGGGATATCACGACCTTCAATGCTTTGTGCTATGGTTGCTGAGCGGATGTAAGGCGATTGGCTTTCCAGCGATTCAATAAACTGCATCACCTCTTCATAGGTTGATGTCGCCTCATAATTTGTTCTCTCGGCGGTCGTCAGTAGTTCCTCCTGGGCTGAAACCGTCAGGGAATACATAAGGATCAGGAAAAGGGCAATTTTTTCCATTGGCGTATTGAAAATAGTCGGATTTTTATTTTCGCTTGCTGGATTTCGCATGCGGATTATAGTCCAGGGCAAGCTGGATCCAATAATCCAGATCACTGTCCTGGTCGATGGCTTCCGTGCTGACATAGATCCACCCTTTCATGGGTTTTTTCGTAAAATCCATTTCGTTGACACCCGCTTTGGCGAGTGATGATTCATATACTTCCGGGCCGACACGGGCCATCAGCTTTTCCTGATTGATCCCAACACACATTTTATCGTTGACCATAAATGCCAATCCGCCCATCATTTTCTTTTCCTCAAAAGATATCTTTTTCTTTTGTAAGCTTTGTCTGACTCTTTCTGCCAGGTAATCGTCGTACATGATTCTGTTAGATAAATTATGTTATTCGCTGCAATATGGCAAAAAATTGCGGACCGGATATTATGTTCGACAAAAAAAGGAGTACCGGGAAAAGGCACTCCTTTATTCCTTTGGTAGGGAAACATCAATTCATGGTATAGATAAAAGGCAGCCTGGCCTGAACACCTTCCATTTTACGGATGGCTTTCAGCTGATCGTAATAGGGTTTGAAATCACCCAGTTCCTGTTCCACCATCCTGGTTTGGGCATTACCCATGATCTCTTCGACCAGTTGTTCGAAGAACGGTTTCCTGACCGGATAATTACTAATCTTGTAATCTTCGCCCAGATCAGCCTCCTCGGCGGCATGGGCAATGGCATCTTCCAAACCACCCAATTCATCGATCAGGCCCAGTTCCATCGCGTCTGTACCTGACCATACGCGGCCTCGTGCAATGCCATCAACGAAGCCCGGATCCAATTCCCGTGTGGTAGCAACCAACGCAATGAATTCGTCATAGATATCGATAATGATCTGGTTTAGTTTTTCATGCTGATATTCAGGCATCGGTTTCATCACGTCTATGAAATCGGAGTTCTTATTGGTCATGACTTCTTCAAAGGTGATCCCCAGTTTGTTATTGAACATATCCTTGAAATTGGGGATTACCCCGAATACACCGATTGATCCTGTTATGGTGGTGGGGTGTGCGAAAATGTAATCGGCGTTGGTTGAGATCCAGTATCCGCCGGAAGCGGCGACATCACCCATAGAAACAATGACGGGCATCTTTTCTGCTGCCAGTGCAATCTCACGCCTGATCTCTTCGGAAGCCTGCGCATCTCCTCCTCCGGAATTCACCCTGAATACCATCGCTTTTACCCGATCAGAAGTCCTTGCCTCCCGGATCGCTTTGGCCATGGATCTGCCGCCGATCTCCATCGGGCCTCCTTTACCTGGAACGATGCTGCCCTGTGCGTAGACCACTGCAATCCTGTTTCTGGAGGTTGTGGGCTTATCGGCAGGTTTTACATTTATATATTTATTGAAACTCACCCACTCCAGGTCATCCTCTTTTTCAATCCCTGTTTTTTCTTTCAACAGATCCAACACTTCGTCGTAATGCAACAATCCATCTGCAAAATTCAGGGACACTGCATTATCTGCCTGGGTAAGGTCCAGGTTGTCTGCAATGTTGTTCAGGTCTTCAATGCTGATGCCCCTGCTTTTAGAGAGGGCAAGGAGGATCCTTCCCCAGATCGAATTGGCCAGCACGGAAAGCTGTTCCCTGTTGGCTTCACTCATCTTTTCCAGCATAAGGGGTTCTACGGCACTTTTGTATTTGTTGTCGGGACCACGTACAACCTGCGCTTCGATTTCCAGTTTGTCAAGTAATCCTTTCAGGAACATCACCTGCAGGTTCAGGCCTTTAAACATGATCATACCATCGGGGTGAAGATAGATCTCGTCTGCCAGTGAGGCCAGATAATAGGCTCCCTGGTCGTAATTGTTTGCATAGCTGATGATGAATTTTCCGGATTCTTTAAATTCTTCCAACTTATCACGGATTTCACCGATGGTTGTTCCTCCGGTAGGGATAAACTCCATGTTCAGGAATATGCCACTGATGTTGGGATCTTCAGCCGCTTTTTCCAAATTCCTGAGGATATCATTCAACCCGAGGGGTTTTTTTGATTCCATAGTGGCAAAGTCAAATCCCTCAAAAGGATTATCACTGCCCCTGTCCAGGATGGGCTCTTGCCAGTTGATATACAGTACTGTATTCTCTTTGATTTCGACTTCATCACTTTCAGCCATAGCCACAATTCCAGCTATCATGGCGAAAAAGACAAGGAATAGAACAAGGAAAGTAATGAGTGTCCCAAGGAAAGAGGCAAACATAAATTTGATAAACTGATTCATGGTAAATGTTTTAAGAGTGAATATCTGTTATACAATATTAGCAAATTTATACGAGAATTGAAGGCTTTCCGGGTTGTCTTTTTTACCTTTGCTTCGGTACTACCATCATGCGCAAAACCACGGTCATTTATTTACTTACAGGCAGTAACATTGAACCCCGTCTGGAAAATGTGAACCGGGCGGAAGTGTTGATTGCCCGGCACATTGGCTCGATTATCAGAAAATCTTCCATTTATCAATCCCCGCCCTGGGGTTTTGATGCTGAAACATTTTTCCTGAACCAGGTAATTTGTGTCAGTACACATTTGGCAGCTACTGAGGTGTTGGAATCCATTTTAAAGATAGAGAAGACGATGGGCAGGGAAAGAAGCGGGAAAAGCTATACTTCAAGGAATATAGATATAGATTTGCTTTACTACGGACAGGAAACCCTTGAAACCTCCTCGCTGGTGATACCACACCCACGCTTGCATGAAAGACGGTTTACGCTGCAACCCCTGGTGGAGATCGCTGAAGATTTTATTCATCCGGTGCTGGGCAAGAGCAATCTTGAATTGTTAAGGTCCTGTCCCGACCGGTCAATGCTAACCCTCTTCAAGTAAGCTTTAAGATGCACTATAATTTTATAGCCATTGAAGGGAATATCGGAGCCGGCAAGACTTCTCTTGCCACGCGGATTGCGGAAGAGTACAATGCCCGTCTTATTCTGGAGCAGTTTGAAGACAATTCATTCCTTCCAAAATTCTATCAGGATCCTGACAAATACGCTTTTCCCCTTGAAATGTCCTTCCTGGCTGCACGATTTCAGCAGTTGAAGGACCGGCTTGGTACCCAGGATCTTTTCAAGTCTTTTACCATTTCAGATTATTTTATTATCAAATCCCTCATTTTTGCCCAAAAAACCCTCGCTGAGGATGAGTTCAATCTCTATACGCGATTTTTCAATATTATTTATCAGCAGCTCCCCAAGCCCGACCTGCTGGTTTATTTGCATCTGGAGACCTCCAGGTTGCAGCAGAACATCAAAAGCCGCGGAAGGGAATATGAACAGCAGATCACTGACAGGTACCTGGAAAAAATAAAAGAGGGATATTTTGACTTTATCAGGCAGCGTAGGGACATGAGGATCCTGTTGATAGATACCAACAATATCGATTTTGTCCACAATCCGGTCGATTATGATAAGCTTCGGGTGGCGATCAGCAGGAAATATCCATTTGGTGTACATCGGCTGACATTTTGAAATGGCACACCCAGACTTCAAATGTTGGACCNTATTATTCTTCCATTTGTTCAAGTCCGACAAGAGCCCTGTAATCAGCATCCTGTTCGTATTTCAGGAATTCCCTGTCATACGCGGCCTTCTTCTTCATGTTCTCGTCAGCTTTAATGGATTTTCCAAGGTAATCCAGCGTTCCTGACTTGTCATCCTGGCGGGCTGCCGAAATGGCAAGCAGGTAGTTGGTGGTGGCATCCTGCGGATCAACACACTTGAATGTATTTTCCGCGTCGCTGTATTGCTTGTTGAGCAATTGAGCCAGACCCAGGTTAAAATCACAATCATATGATTTCAGATGGTCAATGGCGGATGCATAATTGCCATTGTGGATGTCAACCATGCCCATATTGTAGTTTTCATCGGCACCAAGATCCATGGCGCTTTTGAAATATTCTTCAGCTTTTTTCCAGTCACCCGTCTTGGCGTAATACACACCATAGTTATTGTGTACCTGGTATGAATCGTCTTTGATCTCATAAGCCATGTCTAGCATTTCCTTAGCTTCTTCCAGGTTATCATCTTCAAGTTCCACTGCGGCACCATTGTTAAATCCGCGATAGCATTTCGGATATTGTTCCTGGATGCTGGCATAGATCACACGTTTGGTGTCAAGATCATCTGTAAGGGTAGCCGCATAGAACAATTCAGCCATGTCGAGTTGTTCAGGATCTGAAGTGGCCAGGTTGGCGATTTCTTCTTCCGTCCTTTTGGGCTCATAAGTATTCACATCAATCTCAGCACGCCTGAGCATAGGCAGAATGTCACGCTCCAGTTCAGGATAAATAAGGATCATATTCCTGATCTCGGCTTATTTCTCATCGGATGTGCTGGCAGAGTTGATGACATTGATGATGGCATTCTTATCCTTGATGTCAGAATCTTCAACAGCCCTCATGAATCCATTCCAGTCGGGACCGTTGGCAGTTTCTACCACTTCTATCTGATTATGTGCATCATCGTCAACAAGTTCATTGTTTTTAGCTTCTTTTTTGATTTTATCCTGCATGTAGTCAACAGCTGTTTCCGCACGTTTCATGGAAAGATCCTGGTTAAAGGACTCTTCACCTTCAGGAGAAGCCCAGCCGTCAACAGTAATGTTCTTCACAACCCAACCCTTGTTCAGGTCACTGCTGACGTTGTCACGGGAGGCTGCATTTTCCTGGTCTTTATTCAAAGGCAGGTTCATGTTAAGATTGGCACGGTTCACAACGAAGTAAATGTTGGCTTCCTGTGTGCTGATGGTTTCCAATTCATAACCATGTGGTGCATAATCAACCACTTCGTTGTCTCTCATGTATTTTGAAGTGTGGATAACACCATCATTAAGCTTCCTTGGAGGATCCACCGGATAAACTTTTCCTTCTTCAGGAATTTCAGAGCAATCCTCATAGATGGTCCCGTTGTATTCATAGATAACCGGCGCCACATAAAGTTCCGAAACATTCATGGCTGAATCATAGGGAACTTTTGCAGTGTAGGTAAATGAACCGCCATTGGCTTCACTGATCAAAATACCGTCACCTTCTACTTTTTCTCCTTTGAAGGTCATGGTTTCGAATTCAACTTCGCCGCCGTCGTATGTCAGCACCGGAGTAAAGCACATAACAGAATTCTTGTCGAAATATTTGGGTGGGAAGGTTCCTTTGATCGTAACTTCGACAGAATCGCCAACTTCTTCCAGCGGATTAGGTGTGGCGACCAACTGTACTTCGTCAAAGTTATCCGCCATTTTCTTGGTTTTGTTCTTTCCGAATTTAATCCGTGCACCGATATTAAAGTGTGAATACACATCATCATAGACCTGCATTTCACCATGAACGATACCATCGGCAAGATCGGAATCCATCCAGGTATAGGTATAATCACCATAAATATCCCAACGTTCGTTGATATTGAAGTTTATCATGACACCTCCCGGGATGGTAAGCGCCACTTTACGGTTGCTGATACCACCTCCCTGGTTGCTTTCAGGTGAGTCATCATACCCAAAAGTATTGATAATACTACCTGTATTAAGATCATAAGTATGGGATTTCCATTGGGCCTGTCCTACACCGACGTGAAGCATGAAATTGACCAGGCGATCCTTATAACCGCCAATCATATTGGACAGGTTCACACCAAGGTTTATATCTCCTGCAAAATAATCGTTGTCATGCTCATAATCCCCCCTGGGAATTCCGTTTTTGGGCACAATATTTTCTTTTTCGCCGCCAAAAAATCCGCGGCTACCCGTAAGATAAGTACTGATAACGCCGGTCCACTGGCGTCCGAATCCCAGTCCTCCGTTGATGTTTGTATAATTCAGATCGGGAACTAGTTGGTATCTTGCAAGGTCTGCATGTCCCCAGCTTGGTCCGATTTCACCCTGGAAAAACCAGTACGGTGAGAAAGCCATCTTTTCCTTTTTCTTCTTTTCATTAGTATCGCCTTCATCCTGAGCGATGATAGAAGCAAGAGGCATAGTAAATACGAGGCTCATGATCAAGACCCGCAATAGTAAACTGTAAACTCTTTTCATGGTTTAAGGTTTAATTGAACAACTTTAAATAACAAATCTACGAAAAATAATAAGCTTTATTAAATCAATTCATTAAGTTTCAAATAAGTTTTGTTACTGCAAACATACTTAGATTTGTTACAAAATAAACAAAATTACGTTCATTTTATACTCCCTGAACCAAAAAATAGTTTCATTATCACAATAATTTCATTTTTTGCAACAGGTCCCAAAGGGCTATCCCACTGCTCACAGAGACATTAAATGAGTGTTTATGTCCGAATTGAGGAATCTCAAGACAACCATCTACCAGTGGGATAACATCTTCGGAAACTCCTTTTATTTCATTTCCCAGGACCAGCGCAAGCTTTTTTAAATCAACAGGCTGATATTCATTAAGGTAGATACTTTCATCCGTTTGTTCCAGGGCGATGACTGAATATCCTTCCTTTCTGGCCAGTTCAATGGCCTCGGTTGTCTTTTCAAAATAAGTCCAGTCAACAGTTTCTGTTGATCCCAGTGCGGTTTTATGAATTTCCCGATGCGGCGGACAAGCAGTAATACCGCAGAGGTAAATATGAGCAACACGGAAAGCATCCCCGGTACGAAAAATAGAGCCAATATTGTGAAGGCTCCGGATATTATCGAGAATAATGATAACCGGCTTTTTTTCCGCCTGTCTGAACTCATCTATGGTCAGCCTGTTCAATTCTTCATTGCGCAGTTTCTTCATGGTCATCCTATCTAAACTGCAAAGGTAAGCTTAGGTTTGAAATGTTTCCGTAGTTACTCATTTCTTACCTTTGCGGGAAACATTCCCATCTTGGCAAAAACGAAGGAAAATAGCGAGACTCCCTTGATGAAACAATACAATAAGATCAAGGCGAAATACCCGGATGCGCTGCTGTTGTTCAGGGTGGGGGATTTCTATGAAACTTTTGGTGAGGATGCCGTAAAAGCTGCCGGTGCACTGGGTATTGTGCTAACCAAACGGAGGAACGGCGCGGCCTCTTTTGTTGACCTGGCCGGATTCCCTCACCATGCGCTGGACAACTACCTGCCGAAACTGGTCAGGGCGGGACACAGGGTGGCTATATGCGATCAGCTGGAAGATCCCAAACTGGCGAAAAAGATCGTCAAAAGGGGTGTTACCGAACTGGTAACACCGGGAGTTTCACTGAATGATAATGTACTGGAGCAGAAGGAAAACAATTTCCTTGCGGCAGTGCACTTAACCCAGGGTATATCAGGTATCGCACTGCTTGATATTTCCACGGGTGAATTTTATGTAGCCGAAGGGAATACGGAATATATCGATAAGATCCTGCAGGGTTACATGCCAAGCGAAGTGATCGTACAGCGACAGGTCAGGGGAAGGTTTATAGAGCATTTCGGAGATAAATTCTACCTGACACTTTTTGACGACTGGGTTTTTTCAACCGATTTCTCTCAGGATATCTTACTCAGGCATTTCAAAACCAAGTCACTGAAAGGATTTGGTGTCGAATCGCTTACAAAAGGCGCACTTGCCGCCGGGGCAGCCCTTCATTACCTGTATGAAACCCATCATGATAAACTCGAACACATCACCCGGCTGAGCCGGATTGACGAAGGGAATATTGTCTGGCTGGATAAATTCACCATCCGTAACCTGGAGCTGATCCATTCGCTTAATCCTGGCGGGATGACTTTGCTTGACACGGTGGATAATACCGTTACCCCGATGGGTGGAAGGTTAATGCGGAAATGGATCACCATGCCGCTTTTGGATCTTGCCGTTATCAATGAGAGGCTGGATATTGTTTCTGAACTCAGCTCGAATGAGCCAGTTGCCAAACAGATCAGAGATGAACTGAAGAACATCGGAGACCTGGAACGTCTGATTTCAAAGATCGTCACTTATCGTGTAAATCCCAGGGAACTTGTTCAGTTGGTGAGATCTTTTGAATCCATCACCACCTTAAAAGAAATAGGCAGTCAGTCGGGCCTGAAAGCTATTAAAAAAATGGCCGGACAACTGGAGCCTTGCGAAAAGCTTTCTGAAACGCTGAGCAGGGAATTATACCCTGACCCACCCGCGCTGGTCAACAAGGGGAATGTGATCGCAGACGGGGTGTCTGAAGAACTGGATGATTTGCGGAAAATAACCAGTTCCGGTAAAGACTACCTGAAAGCGCTTCAAAAACGTGAATCGGAAAGGACGGGGATTCCATCACTGAAAGTGGGTTTTAACAACGTTTTTGGGTATTACCTTGAAGTGACGAACACACACAAGGATAAAGTGCCCGAATCCTGGCACCGTAAGCAGACACTTACCAATTCGGAAAGATATATTACGGAGGAACTGAAAGCTTATGAGCAAAAAATCCTCGGTGCCGAAGAAAAGATCCTGGTACTGGAAGAGCAACTTTTCAACCGTGTGGTCCGGTTTGCCGCTGGTTTTATCGATCCTGTCCAATTCAACGCAGCAGTGATAGCCAAATTGGATTGTCTGCTTTCTTTTGCTGGCATAGCGATTGAAAACAACTATTGCAGGCCGGAACTGAACAAGGAATACACCCTGAAGATAACGGGCGGGCGTCATCCCGTCATTGAAAATAATCTTCCGGCCGGAGAACAGTACATCCCCAATGACCTTTACCTCGACAATAACAAACAGCAGATCATTATTCTGACCGGCCCGAATATGTCCGGAAAATCAGCACTTCTGAGGCAAACGGCATTGATCGCACTCATGGCCCAGATGGGCAGTTTCGTGCCGGCCGAGAAGGCTGAGATCGGTCTGGTGGATAAAGTATTCACCCGGGTAGGGGCGTCTGATAATATTTCTTCGGGGGAATCCACTTTCATGGTGGAGATGAATGAGACGGCAAGTATTTTGAATAACATTTCTAACCGCAGCCTGATCCTGCTGGATGAAATTGGCCGGGGTACCAGTACGTATGATGGCATTTCCATTGCCTGGTCCATAGCGGAAAACCTGCATGACCACCCTGCTTATCGGGCCAAGGTGTTGTTTGCCACCCATTACCATGAGTTGAATGAGATGGCGGCAAGCATGGTCAGGATTAAAAACTTTCATATTTCCATCAAGGAGATCGGCAACAAAGTCATCTTCCTTCGTAAACTAAAGAAAGGGGGAAGCGAGCACAGTTTCGGCATCCATGTGGCCGAGATGGCCGGTATGCCCAGGAAGGTGCTGGAAAGGTCGAAACAGATGTTAAAAATCCTGGAAAAAAGTCATTCGGGCGAGGCACTGAATAAAAGTGTGAAGGAAAAGATCAAATCGGACGACTTCCAGCTGAGCTTCATCCAACTTGATGATCCCCTGTTGCATCAAATCAAGGCCGATATCCTCAACACCAATATTGATACACTAACTCCTGTGGAAGCATTGATGAAATTGAACGAGATCAAGAAGCTGCTGGGAGAAGGAAAGTGATATTGGATTTGAGATTTTTGATTTTAGATATGGGAGGATTGTCATTCCGACGCGACGCAGGAGTGAGAAATCCCCGACATTTAAGTACTTAACTTAACCGGTCCCTCCTTTTGGGGATTTCTCACTGTCTTTCGCTGGCTCGAAATGACAACTGCTTTGCAATGTTTCAATGGTTGGATTGTACATCAATTAATCTTTGACATCTACAATTAAAAATTAACCGGTACAAATATCCCGACCAGGGCATTTCCTGAATCAAGTAAAAATCTTCAAATTGATTTTCGGAAATTAAAAATATGTTTACATTTGCACTCCCATTTTTCGCGGGAATAGCTCAGTTGGTAGAGCACGACCTTGCCAAGGTCGGGGTCGCGGGTTCGAGTCCCGTTTCCCGCTCGAAAAAACCCGGTCCGGGTCAAACATCGGGTCGGGTTTTTTTATGCACGTTGCCCGAGTGGTGGAATTGGTAGACACGTTGGACTTAAAATCCAATGACCATTGCGGTCGTGCGGGTTCAAGTCCCGCCTCGGGTACTTAAAACCCCTGTTAACAGTTTAGTTTTCAGGGGTTTCGTTTTTTAGAGTAACGAAATAGTAACGAAATGGGTTGAAAAAAGGGAAAAACTAAATTCAATATCTTTTAATCGATAATTACTTTGTCTTCGAGCTTTGTTTTTGTATTCCAACACCACTTAAAAAGTACCTATACGACTAAAAATCAGTTTAATATATTTATTATTCGGTTTTGAATGTTCCTTTTTTTATTAAAGTATTTGTAGGGTTTATAAAAGTCTATTCTTATACACCTTTGAACTATCACCTGGTCTCCATATGAAAATCATTGACTTTTGCTAAGTAATTGATTATCTTTGTTTTTTACCAAAAAAGGTAGCCCCTTGAGTTCTTTCATAAATACGGTATCACTTATAACATTTCTTTCTTTTCAAGCAAAAGTTGTCACAGGAAAAGTCGCCTTCATGTGCTTATCAATTTTGGGTTACAATACCGTTTAAGTAGTTTTAATTGTAAAAACCTTAAATCAATCTCTATGAAAAAGCTATTATTTCTGTTGATGATAATAAGTATGTCAACATTTGTTTTTAGTCA
>JARRQC010000110.1:0-10367 GCA_037382165.1 bacterium
AAGCCCAGAAGGATTGTCGTTGCCGTTACATGGGATTTCATTTTTTGAAGGGCTGCTTTGGCCTGCAATTTATTTTCCAAACTTTTAAAGGCTAAAGTTAAAGAATTGAACCCAAAACAGGCTGGATTTTTTTCTTCATTCCTGTTAAAAGATTACATTTGTTAGGGTAAAACAAGGCCGGTTCAATCAGTCGGACTTGTTCCAAAGATCAATCATGAAACAGCTCTTTCTAGCGGTTATTTTGATTTTTATCGCTTTTCTTGTCCCCCATGCGCAAATTGTTGACTCTTTGCGTATGGATTCAATACCAGATATCGATATACCTGTATTCAGTCTGTCCGGAATGACTGATTCTGATGATGGTCAGGCACAGGAGCTGTCCATCCTGTTGCAGTCTTCCAGGGATATCTTCGTGTCGATGGCAGGATATACCTTTGGCCCGCTGCGTTACCGGATACGTGGGCTGAATTCGGAATATTTGACCGTCCTGATGGGAGGAGTGACCATGAATGACATGGAAACAGGCAGGGCCTATTGGTCAAACTGGGGTGGTCTCAATGATGTGACCAGGAATGCAGATATTAAAACAGGTATTGTTGCCTCACAATACAGTTTTGGAGGTGTCGCCGGCGTCACCCGGATCATCAACCGGCCATCCACCTACCGGAAGCAACTGAGATTGACTTATTCGGCAACCAACAGAAGTTATCGTAACCGCCTGATGGTTACCTGGGCATCCGGTTTAACCGAGAAAGGATGGTCCGTTGTATTGTCCGCTTCCAGAAGATGGGCAGAGGAAGGTTACGTGGAAGGCACCTTTTACGATGCCTGGGCCTATTGGATCGGTGTGGAGAAAAAGTTGCCCGGTGGTCACAGCCTGAGCCTCGTTGCATTTGGCGCACCTGTGCAAAGAGGAGGTTCCGGGGCAGCTATTCAGGAAGCCTATGACCTTACCGGTACCAATTTTTATAATCCCTATTGGGGATACCAGGCCGGTGAAAAGAGAAATGCCAGGGTGAGTAAATACCATCAGCCAGTGATTACACTGACACACTACTGGGATATTTCTGAAAAGCTCAAATGCCAGGGCTCACTGACCTACTGGTTTGGCAGGGGAGGGTACACAGCATTGAACTGGACGGATACAGGAGATCCACGACCGGATTATTACCGTTATTTCCCCAGCTACTGGGAAAGCATCGGCGACCCTGCCCAGGCGGAATACTACAGGGAACAATGGAAAAATAATGATGCATGGCGGCAGATCAAATGGGACAACATGTATTTTGCGAATGCAAAATGGCTCTATACAGTTGATGATGCACACGGCATCGAGGGCAATGATATTACCTTTTTGCGGTCAAAATATATTGTGGAAGACCGCAGGAATGATAAGCAGGATCTCTTCTTCAACTGGCACCTCAACAATTTCGTCAGCGACCACCTGACCATCACCGCGGGAATAGACCTTAAATGGCACAAGGGAAGACGCTATAATGTTGTCGAAGATCTACTGGGCGGTGAATACTGGTTGGATATTGACCGTTTTGCCGATGGCGACCCCTATATCATACCGCTCGTCGCACAAAATGACCTTAATCATATCAATAACCTGGTAAAAGAAGGGGATGTCTTTGGTCACGATTATACAGCCAATATCAACCAGCAATTTATCTTCGGTCAGGGTGACTTCACTTACAATAAGATTGACTTCTACGCTGCCCTGGAATTGTCCCATACGGTATTCTGGAGGACCGGCCACATGGTCAATGGAAGGTACCCCCTCCATTCTTATGGTGACAGTGAAAAAAATAATTTCTACAACTATGCTGTGAAGGGAGGGGTGACCTATAAAATAAACGGCAGGAACTTTATTCAAGCCAATGGTTTGTTCAGGACACGCGCTCCTTTTTTCTGGAATTCCTATGTATCTCCGCGAACAAGGGAATTTACCGTGGAAGGACTGACCAGTGAACAGGTGATCTCCGGCGACCTGAGTTATGTGCTGAGATCTCCGGTCGTGAAAGCCAGGGCTACAGTTTATTTTGTTCAGTTCACAGACCAGACCTGGAGAAGGAGTTTTTATCACGATGTGCTGAATTCCTTCGTGAATTATATGATGACAGGGGTTTCCAAAAGAAATGTCGGTTTTGAACTGGGTATTGAAGCCAGCGTCACACCCACCTGGACGATCACCGGTGTCCTGGGTATGGGACAATACATTTACAATTCGAGGCCGGTAGCGACCATCACCAGCGACAATACCTCAGAAGTGCTGGCTTCTGACAGGGTTGTCTATTTTGAGAATTATTATGTTGGAGGCGTACCGCAAACCGTCGGATCGGTCGGGGTTAGATACTGGTCCCCAAAATACTGGTTCCTCGGAGCCAATATTAACTATTTTGCAGATGCCTACATCGAACCCAATCCTGACCGGAGAACCGCAGAAGCAAATGAGTTATTCTATGAAGGAGATGTCCGCATAGCGCAGAATCTTGATCAGGAAAAACTGGATCCTTCCTTCGCCGTTGATCTTTATGGCGGGAAATCCTGGAGGATCAAACGGAAATATATCCTGGGATTCACACTTAGTTTTACCAATATCCTGAACAATACGGATTATGCCATGTCGGGATATGAACAGTTGCGTTACGACCCGGTAGAGGTGGATAAATTTCCTCCCAGGTATTACTATATGTATGGAAGGAACTTCTTTCTTAACCTGACTTTCAGAATGTAGACAGAATCAAAAGATGCTGCCAAAGAAAATGATACGCATGAGGAACATAATGAATAAGATTACAATCCTGGTACTTTCGGTAATAACGCTCCTGTGGTCCGGATGTATCAAGAAGGATTTTGATATTCCCCCGGTAAAAGAATTACCGGTTGGTACGATATATACTATCCAGGAACTCAGAGCGATGTATGCCGACTCGGGCGCCTATGTTTTTGATCACGATGCATCGGTCTATGCTACGGTTACAACGGATGAAGCATCCGGCAACTTCTATCGCGAAGCGTATGTGCAGGACCTGGCGGATGCCGTGAACCTTCGGCTGGATAATCCGGGCGGACTGAGATTGGGCGATTCGATCAGGATCTATCTCAAAGGGATAATGCTGAATGAATATAACGACCTTTTTCAACTTGACCAGGTCAGCAATGATTCCAACATAGTGATCCTGGCAAACAAGCAGTATTTTGAACCCGAAGTGGTGAATATTGATCAATTGCTTACGGGAGCTTATCAATCCAGGTTGATCCAACTGGAGAATGTGCAGTTCTCTGATCTCGATCTTGGCCTCACCTGGGCTCCGGCGGATGATTATGGTAACAGGACGCTGGAGGATTGCCAGGGGAATACAGTCATTGTAAGAACAAGTAATTATACGCCGGAGCTGCACCTACTGCCTCGAGTCTTGCACACTCGGCCGGTTGGGCCGGGATGGCCCCACCCATCACAGGGTCGAGCGATTGCTCGACCAGCTCGAGCACTATGTGACCATTCCGGAGTTGAAGTCCCTTTACATGGGAGAACGTATACAAATCACGGATACAGTAGTCATCGAGGCAACCGTTACGGCTACAGACCAATCAGGTAATCTTTATAAAGCCCTGATGATACAGGACGATTATGGCGGCATTGAGCTGAAGATCAATGATTATGACCTTTTTAACCTCTTCCCGGTAGGACAAAAGATCATTGTCAACTGCCAGATGCTTTACCTGGATGCTTATGCTGACGTAGTGCAGCTGGGAAGTGTGTATGTGGAAGATGATGAAGAAAAATTTGGAGGGATCCAGCCACAGGATCTTGATTTCCACGTGGAGAAGGTCAGCGGAGGGTTTCCTGTCCAACCGACCGTTGTTACCATCCCGGAACTGAAAAATGACATGATCGGAATGTTGATACAGCTTAATGATGCGGAGTTCATTGAATCCGAGCTGGGGCTGAGCTACGCGGAAACCACTGCATCTGCCAACCGTACCCTTTCCGACTGTGATCAGCATACAGTTGTTGTGCGCACCAGCAATTATGCCGATTTTGCCGGAGAGACCCTGGCTCAGGGGAATGGTGAATTTGTTGCCATACTGGGTGCTTATTATGATACCTATCAATTGCTGATCAGGTCACTGACAGACCTCAACCTGACAGGGGAAAGATGTGACGGCGGAGGCGGGGAAACCATACCCCCTGTAGATTTTGTGAATGAGCCGTTCAATGATGTAATTGATTATGAAAATGTCAACCTGGATGGCTGGACCAATGTGCTGAAGACAGGCAACCGCCTGTGGCAGGGAAAATCATTCAGCGGTAATAAGTATGCGCAGGCAACTGCCTATAATTCCAGCCTGGATGAAATGGAAACCTGGCTCATCACACCTCCCGTGATCAATACCTCCGGGGATATGGTTCTGCAATTCCTGAGTGCCATGGCCTACTGGGAGCATGGCTCCGGCAAGCCACTGACCCTTTTGGCTACCACGGATTACGATGGTACAAACTTCGAAACGTCCAATTGGACAGAAATAACGGCTACCCTGGCCGGACCATCCGATGAAAATTATGCGTGGGTTGAGTCCGGGGAAATCCCACTCAGCAACTTTGTGGGAAATGTCTCTGTTGCCTTCCGTTATACCGGCAGCGACACAGAATCTACTTCCATTCAGATCGACGATGTTATGATAACATCCGGCGGAGGAGGGAATGATGGGGTAACCAGCCTGGATGAAGATTTTGAAGACCATAACGATTACGATCCGGTCAGTATATCCGGATGGCTGAACCTTGCACTCCAGGGAAGCCGAACCTGGCAGGCACGTGCGTTCGATAACAATATCTATGCCCAGGCTACAGCTTACAATTCCGGAGAGGTGAACGAGACCTGGCTGATCACCCCAAAGATCAATCTCGATGGGATGGTCAATCCTGTTTTTGAATTTGACAACGCCCAGGCTTATTGGGAACATGATGGTCTTACGGTCTTGATCTCCACTGATTTCAACGGTTCAGATGTATCCGCTGCTACCTGGATACCCCTCGATTGTAATATTGCAGGCGAGCAGACACCCGATCATGAATGGGTGTTTTCAGGTAGCATCAGCCTTTCCAGCTTCTCCGGACAGGCGTATATCGCATTCCGCTATATTGGTGAAGATGGTGATGAGGATACGAATTATCGTGTGGATAATGTAAAATTATACGATGAGTAATAATTTGGGGATAAATTATTCGTTATCCTTCTATTATTCAATTCAATTCGATAAAACACAGTAATTCTGTAAGGTAATTTGGCTTTCATACTGACAAGAAGTATCTTTATTTTTATTTTTGCGCGGTAATTCTTGAACCTGTGAACAATAGCCTGGTAATCATTCCGACCTACAACGAGAAAGAGAATATCGAAAAGATCATTCGTTTCGTATTTGACCTGAATCAAAAATTTGATATTCTGATCGTTGAAGATAACAGTCCTGACGGTACGGCTTCTATCGTACGTAAACTGATGAAAGAATTTGGTGAAAACCTGTTCATGCTGGAACGTAAAGGTAAACTTGGACTTGGAACCGCCTACATCTCCGGCTTCAAATGGGGGCTGGAACGCAAGTACGATTATATCATTGAAATGGACGCCGATTTCTCACATAATCCCAATGATCTTAAACGCCTGAGGGAAGCCTGCAGGCAAGGTGCGGATGCAGCCGTGGGATCCCGTTATATCAAGGGTGTGAATGTAGTGAACTGGCCCATGGGCAGGGTGCTTATGTCCTACTTCGCTTCCAAGTACGTTCGGGTAGTAACCGGGATGCATATCATGGATACTACCGCAGGTTTTGTTTGCTGGACACGTAAGGTGCTGGAAACGATAGACCTTGACAGGATTAAATTTGTCGGATACGCTTTCCAGATCGAGATGAAATATAGTGCAGTCAAACTGGGATTCAAGGTGGCCGAAGTCCCGATCATATTTACCGACAGGACGGAAGGGGAATCCAAAATGAACAAAGGCATTTTTACTGAGGCTATTTTTGGCGTCATCCAATTGCGCATGCGCGCCCTCATGGGACGGATCAAGCCTGTTAAATCCATTTAAATGACTCAACCCGGAAATAAAAAGGTCATTCGTGGTGCATACATCGTCAACGAAGGGGAAACTTTTTCAGGGGATGTTTTCATTGATGGGGATCTTATTGAGAAAGTGGTAAGATATGATAGTGGTTCTAAAGAAGCTTACGATGGTTATGCTGTCATTGATGGGGAGGGAAAATATCTTTTACCCGGTGTAATTGACGACCAGGTTCATTTTCGCGAACCAGGTCTGGTTCAGAAAGCTGATATATATACAGAGAGCAGAGCTGCTGTCGCAGGAGGTATCACAAGTTATATGGAAATGCCGAACACGGTGCCCAATACCCTGACACAGGAACTCCTGGAAGAGAAGTATCTACTCGCCTCAAAAAAATCATTGGCCAACTATTCCTTTTACATGGGGGCTTCCAACGATAACCTCGATGAGATCTTAAAAACGGATCCCTCCCGTGTTTGCGGCATTAAGGTTTTCATGGGTTCCTCAACCGGTAATATGCTAGTGGACAGCAACGAAGCGTTGCAAGCTATTTTTTCTTCGGCACCCACACTGGTGGCGGTTCATTGTGAAGATGAGAAAACCATCAGGGCAAATACGCTGAAGTTTAAAGATGAATTCGGAAATGATGCCCCGACACGGATCCATCCATTGATACGGTCCGCCGAGGCTTGTTACCTTTCCTCTTCCAGGGCGGTGGAACTCGCTAAAAAGAATGGAACGCGCCTTCACATTTTGCACTTGTCATCCGCAAAGGAGATGGCACTTTTTGACAATGACCTGTCGCTGACCGAAAAACGGATTACTGCAGAGGTGTGTGTCCATCACCTCTGGTTTTCCGACGAAGATTACGAGCAAAAGGGGAATTTTATCAAATGGAACCCGGCTGTCAAAAGCCCTGAAGACAGGGAGGCCTTATTCAATGCACTATTGAATAATAAGCTGGATGTTGTTGCGACCGATCACGCACCACATACACTTGAAGAAAAGCGTCGTCCTTATTTTGAAGCTCCCTCCGGGGGGCCGATGGTGCAACATGCCCTTGTAGCTATGTTGGAATTTGTCCACCAGGAAAGGATCTCCCTGGAGCAGGTTGTCGAAAAAATGTGTCATAATCCTGCTATCCTTTTTAAAATGGATCGCAGGGGATATATTGAGTCGGGTTTCTATGCCGACCTGGTGCTTGTGGATATGGATAAAACCTGGGAGGCGAACAAGGAAAATATTTTGTACAAATGCGGCTGGTCACCTATGGAAGGGGTCAGTTTCAGATCCAGCGTCCTCAAAACCTTTGTCAATGGTCACCTGGCTTTTGATGAAGGAAAATTTGATGAAAGCAGACTGGGAGCAAGATTAACATTTAAAAGATAACAGATAGTAATGAGAATATTTGCAAGTTTATTGATTATCACCTTATTGATTACTTCCTGTGGAAGTGACGGGCCAAAGGAAGTGGAACTTAAGGATTCTGAAGAAGTTGTATCCTCCTTTGCGAATGGAACACCACAAATCGTCAGGGAAGTACAAAAAGAAGAGGGCGGAATGGTCTCAGTTTATGAAAAGGAATATTACGAAGACGGTCACTTGCTGAAAGAAGGGCCGATTGAAAATAACCAGCGCCATGGATACTGGAAGACCTATTATAGAAATGGTAATATCTGGAATGAAGGCTATTACGATCATGGTGTAAGACAGGATTCTGTCAAGGCCTATTATCCTGATGGCACCCTGAAATATGTCGGCCTGTTCGAACAGGGGCAAAAAACCGGGACCTGGCTATTTTATAATGAAGACGGTGAGCTGACTGAAAACCAGGTTTATATGCAACCCGGTGAGGTCAGGGAAACCGATTTGTATGTTCCTTCCGACAAGGAATAAACTTATCTTACCTCCAGGTCAATGAATACAGGGAGGTGATCGCTATATCCCCCGTAATAAGCTCCTGATGCCGTCCGGTTTGGCCGGGCGGGGCCGTTTTCCGGCTGAAAAAGCATCCAGTCGTATTTGATGATCTGTTGCTCAGTTTTTGAAATATTTACGGCATTGGCTTTGAGGAGTAAATTGCCGGAAACGATGATCTGGTCAAACATATCCCAACTTTTATAATACAGCGTGCCCTTGCCTTTCGCATAAGCTGCCAGCGAGAGGTTGTATAATTCCTGCCGGTTGGCGGACTCCATGGATACCGGCAGCGCACCAAGTTCTTCTGCTACACTCGGATCCGTTGGATTGTCATTCAGGTCCCCCGCGATCAGTATATTGGCTTCGGAATTCAGTCTGAGAATCGAATCTGTAACGGACCTGAGAAATTTGCCGGTAAATCTTCTCATTGGGTCTGTTTCTTCACGTCCTCCCCATCTGGATGTCCAGTGGTTGATAAAAATGTGCAAGGTGTCCTTTTTGGCCAATAATCCTTTAGCGTACAGGATGTCTCTCGTTTTACTGTCAGGGTTGAAAGGGAAATGAATGGTAAGAAATGAATGCTGAATCGGGGTGAAATATTTTTCCTGGTAAAGCAGGGCCACATCTATACCCCTTTCATCAGGGCTGTCATGATGAATGATGCTGTATTTTGCCCCTTTTAATTTAGGATGATTCACCAGGTCTTTCAACACATCAATGTTCTCAATTTCACACAATCCAAACAAAACAGGGAAACCTGAAATGGTATCGGTATTTGTCATGACTTCAGCCAGGTGGTCCAGTTTGGTGAAATACCTTTCGGTATTCCACGATATCTTACTGTCAGGTAAATAACTGTTATCATTGATAAGCGGATCATCTATGGTATCAAAAAGATTTTCCACATTGTAGAAGGCGAATCCAATATGTGCCGGCTCACGTCCGCAGGAGGCCATTACGGTAAGGATAAAAACAATCAGAAGGGATTTGAGTACAGTTAGATGGTATTTGGACATAATGTGAATGTTTAATACAATATGTAATGTTTATTTTCCGCCTTTAAGTCTGCTGATGTCACGCCTTTCTTTTTTTGTCGGTCTACCTGTTCCCCGGTCTCTTTTTTCGTAATTCAACTGTCTTAACATGTCCAGTTTCTCATATTCTTCGGCTGGCGTAAGGTCTTCTGCAAGATCAGGTACCTGTTTGGCACTTACCCTGTTTTTGGACGGGAGGATCACTTTGATTCTTTTCCTGATAATGCCCTGTTGAACCTCAATGACATCACCCACACTGACTTCCCTGGAAGGTTTGACGGGCTGACCTTCCATCTTGACTTTACCCCCGCGACAGGCTTCCGAAGCCTGGGACCGGGTCTTGAAGAGTCTTACTGCCCACAACCATTTGTCAATTCTTACACTATCCACATCTTATTTTTTTCTAAAGAAAAGCTGAATGGGCACACCAGTAAAATCATACTTTTCACGAATCTTGTTTTCAAGGAATCTTCTGTAATTTTCCTTTACATCATCAGGCAGGTTGCAAAAAAAGACAAACTGGGGCGTATTTGTTTTCAATTGCATGATATACTTGATCTTTACGTACCTGTTTCGTGATCCCACAGGCGGGGGATTCTTTTCAATAATAGGGAGAAGATAGTCGTTCAGTTGGGAGGTTGAAATTTTCTTGTTTCGTTTCTCATAGACTAGAGAGGCGATTTCAAGTGTTTTGAATATGCGTTGCTTTTCTGAAACTGAAGTGAAAATGATGGGCACATCATTGAAGGGGGCTATTTTTTCCCGGATAAGCTTCTCAAATTTCAGATGAGTGTTCGTTTCCTTGTCGATGAGGTCCCACTTATTCACGACGATCACAATGCCTTTTTTATTCTTTTCCGCCAGGTGAAAAATGTGAATATCCTGTTTTTCCAGTCCATGTTGTGCATCTATCATGACAATACATACATCCGAATTTTCAATGGCCCGGATAGATCTTAGTGTTGAGTAGAATTCAATGTTCTCATACACTTTCCCCTTTTTTCTTAATCCTGCGGTATCGACAAGTACGAAATCATGACCGAATGCCTTGTAACGGGTATATATAGAGTCTCTTGTCGTTCCGGCTATGGGGGTAACGATATTCCTTTCATCACCCAGCAAGGTATTGACCAGCGATGACTTACCTACATTCGGGCGCCCTACGACAGCGATACGGGGAATATCTGGAAGGGGGTCTTCTGCTTGTTTGCTGAAGATCCTGACGATATCATCCAGTAATTCACCGGTTCCACTTCCATTGATTGACGAGATGGGATACACATTGCCACAACCCAGTGCATAGAATTCCCCGGTCTGGTCTCCCAGGTTTGGAGTGTCCGCT
>JARRQC010000110.1:10375-11926 GCA_037382165.1 bacterium
TTCTGAGCAGGTCCGCCACATCTTCATCCAGCGGGCTGACCCCCTCACGTGTATCCACCATAAATATGATCGCATCCGATTCGTCGATGGCAAAGAGAACTTGTTTGCGGATCTCCTGCTCAAAAGTGTCGTCTGAACCGTGCACAAAACCGCCGGTATCAATCACTGAAAACGAAAAACCATTCCAGTCGCTTTTTCCATAGATGCGGTCGCGTGTCACACCGCTGACAGATTCCACGATCGCCTCCCTCGTTTGGGTGAGCCTGTTAAAGAGTGTTGATTTCCCTACGTTCGGGCGGCCTACAATAGCTATGGTATTATGCATGACACAATGGGTAAGTGATTTTGAGGAAGTTGATATTCACCGGTGCAAAATTAATGATCGTATCCGAAATGTTTCAGCATATTTTCGTTGTCACGCCAATCTTTCTTCACTTTCACCGTAGTTTCAAGAAAAACTTTCTTTCCGATGAAGTCTTCAATATCCTTGCGGGCCTCGCTGGCCATTTTCTTGATGGCTTTTCCCTGGTGGCCCAGGATGATCGCTTTCTGGCTTTCTCTTCCTGTGAAGATCAGGGCTGAAATCCTGACCAGTTTTTCATCCTCCTTGTAAGACTCGACAGCTACTTCGGCTTCATAAGGGATTTCCTTGCGGTAGTTAAGCAGGATCTTCTCCCGGATAATTTCCGACACAAAGAAACGCATGCTTTTATCAGTAAATTCATCCTTATCATAGTAGGGTGGGCTTTCCGGAAGTTTATCCAGGATCAGATCAAATACTTTATTTATGTTGAATCTTTCCAGTGCGCTCACCGGGATCACTTCCGCATCAGGCAAAAGCTTATACCAGTAGCTTATTTCTTCCTCTATCGCTGTTTGGTTGGAAAGGTCTATTTTATTGATAAGAACGATAACCGGGACAGAACCTTCCTTAAGTCTTTGAAGGATAGCTTCCTCCTGGAATTTAATACCCGGTTCGGTCATAAGCAGTATGATATCCGCATCGATCAGGGCTGTATCAATATACTTGTTCATCAGCTCATGCATTTTGTATGCCGGAGAGCGTACGATACCCGGTGTGTCACTGTAAACAATTTGGAAATCCTCACCATTAACGATCCCCATAATACGCTGTCTTGTCGTTTGTGCTTTGGATGTGATAATGGAGAGTTTTTCACCAACAAGGGCATTCATCAAAGTGGACTTCCCTACATTCGGATAGCCCAGGATATTTACGAAACCGGCTTTGTGCGCCATAAAAAGTGCGGTTAAAACTTGGACAAAGTAACAAATTATTTATCTTTGCACCCGCAATCGTATTGCGGGGTGGAGCAGTGGTAGCTCGTTGGGCTCATATCCGGCGGCTGCCGGACGTAGGTTCCTCCGAAGGAGTCCTTTTAGGAGGATCCCGATAAAAATTTAGAGTTCATATTATTTAAGACATATTGCGGGGTGGAGCAGTGGTAGCTCGTTGGGCTCATATCCGGCGGCTGCCGGACGTAGGTTCCTCCGAAGGAGTCCTTTTAGGAGGATCCCAATAAAAATTTAAAG
>JARRQC010000111.1:0-14143 GCA_037382165.1 bacterium
CGGCTTTGCCTTCCGGGATCAGGTCGGAAGCAATGGGTTGGGAGGAAAGTCTCAGGTGGCTCTGTACATCCCCTCCGCGCTGACTCATGCCGTGCACCTCTGCCTGTTTGAGCTGGAGACCTTCTTTCAGGGCGGCAGTTCCGATAGTGGCTGCGATGGTCAGGATACCCTGTCCTCCTACTCCACAAAGTATAATGTCTTTTTTCATTCCCTTCTTGAACTTATGATTCAACCTGTTCGGCTTCACGTTTCAGGCGGGCTTTTTCTTTCATCCGCCTGGCCTGTGTCTGGATACATTCTCTTCGGGCGATGATCACTGACACGCCTTCGTATTTTAATTCCTCCTCAAAGACTTTGGTGTTTTCTTCATGAAGCCTTCTCAAGGGTTTGATCACACGTATATGTTCCTCTTTCACACCCACGCCTTTCACGATATCCTCAACCTTCCCAAAAGCTGAAGATGCCTGTCCTCCGGTCATACCGGTAGTGGAGTTATCCATGATCAATACGGTGATGGGGCTATGGTTGTTTACCGCATCGAGCAGTCCGGTGATCCCGGAATGCGTAAAAGTGGAATCGCCAATGGCAGCGACACAGGGTACAAGACCTGCATCTGCCGCACCAATTGCCATGGTAATGGATGCGCCCATGTCGACACAACTGTTGATCGATTCAAGGGGTTTCAGTGCGCTGAGCGTGTAGCAGCCGATGTCGGAGAAGACCCTTCCCTTTGAATAGGCCTCCATCGCCTTATTGAGGGCGTGGAAGGAATCCCAGTGGGAACATCCTTCACACAATTTGGGCGGCCTGCCCGGAAGCATGGCCGGCAGGTCAAAACCTACCTTTACCTTCATCCCCAGGGCTTTGGCCACAAGGTTTGGAATGAGTTCCCCCGCTCTCGGGAGACTGCCATCCAGGCGACCCCTGACTTTTTTCCATTTTAAGTACCGGGTAAGGGACCTCATGATTTTCATAATTCTCAATAAGATAATTATAAGCCAGTCCGCAGGCAATAATACCGAGATGCTTGTCTCTTCCATCGATCAACTGGTTGAAACCGGAAAGGCCCGCATCTTCACGGAATGCTTCCTGCTTGGCCAGCAGACCATTGTATTGTTTCCTTGCGATCGAGGGAAGCAGGATATATTGTTTCAGGTCAGACGGGATATGCATCTTATTTTGTTTACGTGGTTTGTCCCGCAGAACCCCGGACCTGGAATGTGCCAGACGTGTAGTTACGCGCAACAATACAGGAGCCCCGTATTTTTCGGACATCTCGAAGGCATATCGTGTCATGTCATAGGCTTCCTGTTGGTTGGACGGTTCCAGGGTCGGGATTTGGGCAAACTTGCCGTAATATCGCGAGTCCTGTTCGTTTTGAGAGGAATGCATGGAGGGGTCGTCGGCGGAAAGGACGACAAGTCCGCCATTCACACCGGTCACCGCGGAGTTCATGAATGCATCGGCAGCTACATTGAGCCCCACATGCTTCATGCAGACCAGTGCACGCTTTCCTGCATAAGACATGCCAATGGCAGATTCCATTGCCGTTTTCTCATTGGCGGACCATAAGGAACGCACGTTGTCCTTTTTAGCCTGTTCCGATTCCTGTATATATTCTGTGATCTCTGTCGAAGGTGTACCAGGGTATGCATAGACTCCTGTAATGCCCGCGTCCAGCGCAGCCTGTGCAATGGCTTCATCCCCTAAAAGCAGCAACTTTTGCATCTCTGATTTCAGTTTTTAAAAGTGATTTCAATCGATTGCAAAATTACCAATTTAAGGGGCATCCGCCGGGCTTTGGATGTAATCTATAATGAGTAAAAATTAAGTGAAAAGCCATTTAAAATAAATACATTGGGATATCTGACACAATATCTGGTCCACGAAGATCTTCCTCATTGTTGAAGTCCTGATCTTAATAGATCATGGAAACTAACTGAGCATGCTATTTTTTCTCAGTCCCCGTAGCTTTCTTTTTTCTTGTCATTCCTGTGATGAATAACAATCCACCGCCGGCGATCAGGATATACAATGAAAAGGTTACGCCCAGCGCAATTGCGGTCATTCCTATGAAAATGAATATTTTATAGTTCTCCATTTTGATGGTTTTGTAGGATGAAAATGGGTTTATTCGATTTCTTTTTCCAGACGTCTTTTTCCAAGGAAGGAAAGCAGAATCCAGAATCCAAGGATCAGCCCTGTAATGGTCGCAATGATCATCATTTTCTCAACCATTTGATTGACTGACAGCCCCGGACTTTGCATGAGGCTGTACTTTATGTATACGAAGGCACCTCCCAGTATAATGAACACAATATAGATCAACAATATGCGCGGTATGCTTAATTTACGAACGGTTACCGCTCCAAAATAAAGCAGGGCGCTTACCAGGAAAAGTGAATTTATCGTCATCAGAACGGCAAGGTCTTCAAAATCATGGAGATCCTGCCTCAGTGCAAACTGGCGGTAGATGACGATCCCTTGCATGGCAAGGATGGTAAGCAAATACATCACGGACATCACCCTATAGGCAATCTGCTTGTTTCTTTCGTCCATGTGTAGTAGGGGTGGTTTATTCTTTGTCTTCATACCAAAATATATCGTTTAAGGTTTTGTCCAATGCCCGTGCGATTTTGATGCATAAATTCAGAGAGGGATTATATTTCCCTTTTTCAATCAGGCCGATGGTCTGTCTGGTTGCCTCCACCAAATCCGCAAGTTCTTGTTGTGAAAGCCCTTTTTCAACTCGTGCGATTTTGAGTTTTAGGTTTTCCATGAGACAAATGTAAAATAAATATTACATAATGCAATATATATATTGCATTTTTTTCTAAAAAATATATTTTCTGAAGAAAATTCCTCATATACTGACAGTGATCCAAAAGCAATCCAGGGCATACGCTCATTGGCTGTTTGCGAAAGAAATGGAAAAAAGTAAGTGCTTGACTTTCTTTGCTTTTTGGTGTAAATTGCATACAATTTACCTGAACAAACAGACCAGTGAAAGGATTAACCAACCATTCGCCGCATCTATTGCTATGATCCTGTTGCCTTAGTTCAGAATTTATTGTGGATATGAATCTTACTACACAGCATCGCCTTAAAATATCCTGTTCAATTAAAACCAATTATCATGACCAGAGAAGAACAATTATGGTATTGTAAAAAATGCCTGAACCGGGAATTCGATCCAAAACAAGGCATTATATGTGCAATTACCGGACAAAAAGCAACATTTGAAATTGAATGTCCTGATTTTAAAGTGGATGAATCTGTAAAGGAGATTCCGTTGAATGATGAAGAAGGAATCCCAACAGCAGAAGTCAAACAAAAATTGTCCCCGGAGATCTTTGAAAAGCTAAAAATGGAACAGCATCTGTTGGCTGGTATGCTGGCCGGTTTGATCGTTGGGCTGATCGGTGCGATACTTTGGGGTATGATAACGGTGGCAACGAATTTTCAAATTGGATATATGGCACTTGCCATCGGTGCAGGTGTCGGATTTGCCATCAGGAAATTCGGTAATGGAGTGGAAGCTATTTTTGGATTCTGGGGTGCGGGGATCTCCCTCTTCAGCGTACTTCTGGGTAATTTTCTTAGCATCATTGGATGGGTTGCGAATACTGAAGACCTGGGTTATCTCGAAACACTTATACTGTTTGATTACAGTTACCTGCCAGAAGTCATGTCGGATACATTCAGCTTTATGGACCTTATTTTCTATGGCATTGCCATTTATGAAGGGTACTGGTTTTCCTTCCGAAAGATAACTGCGAAAAATATGCATGAATTTCAGACCGGAAAAAGCTAATATTCCACCAACAGTGGTGGATTATTGTTGGGAATCCTTGCTTACAGTTGTTTATTACTTCAATTTATTTTTCTTCACTTCAAATTTTCTGCTCCAGGATATGATTAATGGCGTAAACACCAGTGTTGGTAACAGCCAATATACAAATCCGGGAATCTGTTCCGGAAAGTAGTTCGAATTAACCACTAAAAAAGCGGTCAGGGCAGCAATAAAACCACCCGTCATACGCTGCAGATGGGCTGTGAGCCAATAGTTTTCAATTTTTGAATTCCCCCTGTAATTTGTAAAATCGTGCCGTACAAAAAGCAGCCCAAACAGTCCGAAAGTGATAAAGACAAAACCAAACAGGCTTGATTTAACCAGGTATAAAATACCAATTCCAATAAATAAAGTCGCGGCAACCAGCATGGTGAAGGTAATGAACCAGTCTATTGGTTTAGGTTTTTCATTTGTGTTATGTATTTTGGAATATAGATAGCGATATCCGGTTCCAACTAAATACAAAGTGAAAACGCCAACCATAAATAAAAAGTAATTGGGGTGAAGAAGGGAAAGAACAAGTGATGAGGAACCTGCTGAAAGCATGGAATAGAGAAATACCCGTCCGGCAATTCTATGTTTTTTGTCTCCTTTTTTTCTAACGACATTAACCAGCCCTGTTAGCAGGCCAATGGCTCCGCCAGCGATATGTAAGACTAAAACAAAGGTAAATACTGTATCCATAATTTTTAACTTATTTTGTTTATGTAGCTGTCTTATTCTTCTCTAAAGTGCTGTTTTTTTGAAAATAGCTGGCATTATTTCTCTGTCAACGGCTTTCATATCAACCAATTTCAATGATTTTACCATTTTGAGGGTTTTCTATTTGGTACAATGGAAAAATAGCGACCACCCCAGGTTCCAATTCCACAGAAGCTCTTGATTCCTCTTTGAGTATCACCAAATATTCATCAAGGAAGTCTTTTTCAATTTCAATTTCAGATATTCGATTGATCAATTTGTCTGAAGTGATTTTTCCATATTTTTGATTGACCGGATCACAGGAAATACACAGCAGACCTATCATCAAAGTCAGATACACGATTTTCATATTTCTACAGCTTTTCAATTACGGCTTGTGCCTCTATCTCTATCATGAATTCTTCATTTGCTAAACCTTGAACACTTACCCATGTGCTTGCCGGTGGATTATCAATTCCAAAATAGTCTTTTAAAACCTGAGCAATTATTTTCCCATCTTCTTTTTGATAATTCACTTTGTAAATTCTAAGCATCACAATATTCTCAAAACTACCACCTGCCTCTTTTATTGCGATATCCAGATTATCTAAAGCTTTTCGAGTTTGTTGAACCAAATCATTTCTTCGGGGGATACGTAAATTCTCATCCCATGCAACCTGACCTGAAATGAAAACCATCTTACCCGGATTTGAGATGACGACCTGAGAAAATCCATATTGCCGTGAATTGAATAAGGCTGTGGGATTTCTTGTTTGTCTTTTCATATAATACATTTTAAAGTGAATGTCATTATTTTATTTACCCATAATTACTTACCGGCAAAAGTGATTCCTTCCAATTGCAATATGTAAATGCCTGTTGTATTTCTTTCTGAGGTAATTTGTCTGTTAAACACTATTTTCTTTCTGTCGCCTGAAATATCAGCTCTTCCGTCCCAATACGGATATCGAGGGTTTGTAATTTTTTACATGTTTTTCTTAAAAAGGTCATAAATAAAAAGCTCGTATATACCATTTTCCCTTGTTGAGAATATGAACTTTTCTCTGTAGGGGAACCAACAAGGCTACCCATCACGACTCTGGGTAAACGTAATCTGTTTTTCACTTGAATCTGATAAGTTCTTTAAAAAAACCTCGTTAAAGGTACTATCATTAGTTCTTAGGTAAATTAAATCATTACCTGTTGGGGAAAGTCTGGCAAAGGTTTCGTTATCAGCAGTATACGTGATTCTTATTATGTTCCTGCCCAGGTTGTCCATTTCATATATCTCAAAATTCCCTGAATCGTTCCGGGTCGAATTAAAGAATATTCTGTTTCCGTCAGGGGACCAATATGGGTGTATGTCCCGGGCATCGTTGAATGTTAATTGTATTTGATTTTTACCAGGCATGTCCATTATAGAGACTTCTTCATTTCCCGTTCTGTCAGATACAAAGCATATTTTTTAGTTACCAGGAGACCAGTCAATAAAATTAATATTCGATGAATCGGTTGTTATTTGCCTGATATTACTCCGATCTTTATTCATCATACAGATTTGCCAATTAACTGTCTCATCGGACTGAAATAAAATTCTTTCCCTGTCATTTGACCAATGCGGATAGGCATATTCTACGTTTTTCTTCTCAAGAATTTTTATCGTCCTGTCTGATAAAGCATCAGTAAGACTTACTGATTCAGATATTTTATCAGGATTTGGATGGAAACTACAGGCTGTAAACATTATCACACTTAGTGTCAAGATTGATATATCTAACCTATGTTTTATATTCTTGTTAATATGCTTAGAAAAGAATTTCCCAGGGCAAAGCGAATATATTTTATTTGATTTTACAGGTAATGGTTTTGTTCACTCAGGATGTTCGATATTCACTAATTTCAAATAAATAGCCATCAGGATCTCTAAAAAAACATCTGGTTTCAGCTCCGCGATCCAGGGGGGGCGTGATAAAGTCAGCTCCTTTCTTCTTTAATATTTCGTAGGACTTTCTGCAATCTTTGACCCTAATCGTAAATGAGTGGCTTACCGAATCCTTGTCCGTTGGTGGGAGAAAATGAGTGTTGGGTTTATCTTCAGTTGGTCCGCCGGAAGTTACCAGTAATATCCAATGGCCGAGAAACTCCAATACCACAGAGTCTCCACCATATTCACGGAATTTTTTTGCGCCAAGTATATTTACATAAAACTTTTTCGATGCAGACATATCCGACACAACCAATATAGTGGTTAACGCAGCATCTACAAATGGGTTATTTTGGTCATTACTCATATCTTAAACTATTAGTGAGTGCCTGGCTAAGAAATGTGGGGCTCATAGTAGAACTTTCCGGTTTAACGGGATAAAACCTAACCAACAGCCATCTACTACGTTTCCTCATTTTCTTAGGTTTTGCATCGCTGCCCGCCAGTATCCCACCATCGATTGTCAGTTCGATCCCTGTGATGTATTTGCTCTCCTCACTAGCCAGGTATAAAATACCGTAAGCTACATCAAGGGGTTCGCCAAAATGTCCCATGGGAATCCCGCTTTCAATTTCCGCGATCGTCTTTTCCCGTTCTTCCCCTTCTCCCAGCATGGCATCCCACATGGGGGTCATGATGGCTGCGGGATGAATGCTGTTGCATCTGATCGGGTAACCGTTTTCCGTACAATACAATGCCACGCTTTTGGTGCTGGAAGAAATGTTGACTATACTGCCACCGCTTTCTTTCATCAAACGGATGGCATATTTGCAGCCCAGCATAACACCGGTTGAGTTAACCCTGTGAATTTCTTCCCACGAATTCAGATCGGCATGCTCGGCATCCCAAGGACCTTTTGATTCCAGAAAACCGGTGATGCCAGCGTTATTCACCAGGATATCAAGCCGGCCGTATTTGTTTTCTATAAACTCCGTTGCAGCAGACCAGTTTTCTTCATGACGCACGTCCAGTGTCAGATATTCAGCCCGTTCCCCCAGCTTTTCGGCTATTTCATGACCTTCCCTGTCCCTGATGTCCGACAGGATCACCCGGGCACCTTCCTGGTGGAAAAGTAAAGCCGTGGCTTGCCCGATCCCGCGCGCGGCACCGGTGATCATCGCTATTTTATCTTTGAGTCTCATAAGCTGGCTTCCTTTTTGATTTACCTGTTCTTTTCGCGTCCTCTCTATTAGCAAAAGACAAGATTCATACTTCGTTATTTAATGTTTACATCTTTGAGGGTGAGAGTTTCTGTTAACCTGGCATAATACAAGATTTCTCCAAGTTCATTGGTAACGGCTGCAGTATCCGTGATGGTCAAGCGTTTTACCAGGCCTTCCTTTGCAATCCAATCCGTAATATCAGTTTGATGCGTTAACGGAGGGTAGGTAATATCCCACTGTACCTTAAGGCATTCAAACTTTCTGCCCCCCAGTCCCAGCATCTCCATCCCGATAACCTCCTTATCAATCCTGAACGAACCTGGTGAATCAGGTGAGGGTTCCCTCATGTTCCATTCCAGTTTGTTTTTCAGCGGGAATTTGATTTTCAGGGTGGGCGGTGTCTCGTAAAAGATTTCATCATCCTTCAGGGCCATGTTTTCGATAGGAAGGTGCGAAATCATAAAATACGAGATGCCATACTGTTTGGGAAAAAAGTTGCCGCCTGCATTCGCATAGGCATAGTTCTTCAGGCCCTCATTGTCCAGGAAATTGTATTCAATGGATACCCTGTTGTCATCATCCACCCGTTGCTTAAAGATGGTTACCGGCATGGTGTCATTCAGCACTGTATCCTTTTCTATCCATACGGTTATGATAAAATGAAGCGTATCGGGATCTGTCTTTTTATGGTTAGCCAGGCTGTCCTGTTTATCGATAACGACCTGCCTGTCATAGACCCATTCATTCCCAGCTGCAATAGGGTAACTGTTGATCACCAGATCCGGTTCTGCGGTATTCTTCTGGCAGCTTGTTATAGCTGTCAATAATAACAAAATCAATGTTTCCCCCTTCATTTAACTTACGCTGTGAATAGATATGGTTTGCAATCAACTAATTTAGGCATTTTATGGTACTGTATTTATACTGATAACAGGTGTTTAAGACACTTTATGCTTTTATTCCTTTTTGAGTTGATAAGAACAGCGAACGGTCCATGAATAGTTGACATGGATACAATAGAAGCGGAATACCTATTTTTGCAGTCAATAATAGCTATGAACTTCCTTGCACATTCCCATCTTTCGGGAGACAATGATGACCTGCTGTTCGGCAACTTCATCGCCGATGCGGTTAAGGGAAAGAGCCATAATGGCTATGCGGGTGATATCCGTGAGGGTATTTTGCTGCACCGTAAGATTGATACCTTTACGGATACGCATGCTATATTCAGGCAGAGTCTGCAACGCATAAGGAGTCATTTCGGCAAGTTTGCCGGAATTGTGGTCGATATCTATTATGACCATTTCCTGGCACATAACTGGACACAGTATTCTGATCATCCCCTCCCGGAATATGCCGAACACGTCTATTCCATCCTACAATCGCGTTACGAGTTGCTGCCTCCGCGCACCAAACGGCTGTTGCCTTACCTTACCTCTCAAAACTGGCTTGTTGGTTACGCCAACCTGAACGGGTTGAATGCGGTATTCCACGGTATGGATCGCCGGACCGGGCTGCGTTCAGGGATGTCTAAGGCCGTTCCGGTTTTGATGGAGCATTATGAAGGATTAAAGGCGGATTTCTCAGCATTTTACCCGCTGTTAGAGCAGTATACTGAGTCAGAGATAGATGGATTGGGTGGGTAGGAGATTTTTGATATTGGAAGTCCGGAGTCTTGAGGTAAGCAGGCTTCATTTACTTCGCTCAATCGTTAAATTGCCTGCATCGTTTAATCGCTATATTGATACGGTTTTTGGGAATTAATTACTGTATAAGAAGAACGGCACCCATCATTCATCTCTCCTCCTCCGGCAGCAAACTGATTCGGTGGACAGCCCTCATTATTAATCATTCATCACTCAAAATTCCTGTTCTACGCATACATCGTCACCACCAGCTTCCTGCTTCGGGGTCGGTTACGAAATTCACAGAGAAAAATGCCCTGCCAGGTACCCAGGTTCAGTTTACCACCGGTGATGGGAACGGTAAGGCTGTGACCGAGGATAGCTGATTTGAAATGTGAGGGCATATCATCAGGTCCTTCCAGTGTATGGGTATATTCCGGATCATTCTCCGGTGCTGCACGTTCTAGCAGGGTGGTCAGGTCAACCATCACGTCAGGATCGGCATTTTCGTTGATCATCAGCCCGGCAGAGGTGTGCTGGATGAAAATATTGACCATCCCCGCAGCGGGCAGCGGTTGGAGCGCCTCCACAATGTAATGGTCTATGTTGTGAAATCCCTTGGTGAAGGGTGGCAGCATGATTTCTTTCTGGGTGATCATATCAATTTAGCCGTTTGGATTTGTTGGTTGATATAATATTTTGGCCCTGGAGTAGCTACAAAAAAGGCTGTCTTCATAGATTTCGTTTCATCCACCAAAACAGCCTTTTTACTTCTCCACTTGGTATTTTATTTTTTAATGCCGACCATTTCCTCCAGCATGGCGGTAGTGATCGACTTGGGTCGTTCGATGGGATAACCCAATGCACGGTCCCAGATAATATTGGACAAAACGCCGATAGCCCTACCGATAGAGAACAATACAGTATAGTAATCATACTCGGTTACCCCATAATGCCACTGGATTACACCGGAATGGGCATCCACGTTCGGCCAGGGGTTCTTGGCTTTGCCCTGTTCTTTAAGGATGGGGGGTACCACATCATAAAGCAGGCTGATATATTTGAAAAGTTCGTCCTCTTTCATATGCTTCAGCGCAAACTCGCGCTGCACCATATACCTGGGGTCGGTCTTGCGGAGAACGGCATGTCCGTAACCAGGTACAACCTGTCCGCTGTTGAGTGTTTCCCAAACTGAATCCTGCAATTGTTTCTTCGTAGGAAACTTGCCGTTGAACTTCTCACGAAGATCCTGGATCCAACGGAGTACCTCCTGGTTGGCCAGCCCGTGAAGAGGACCTGCCAGCCCGTTGATCATACCTGATACGGCGAGGTAAACGTCAGAAAGCGAGCTGGCGATCAGGTGTCCGGTATGCGCACTGACATTACCGCCTTCATGGTCGGCATGGATAATGAAATACATGCGGGCAACGTCATCATAAGGCTTTTCCTTCCGCATCATGTGGGCGAAATTACCGCCAAGATCCAGGGTTGGATCCTGATAATTCGTTCCCTCTTCATTGTAGAGTTTGTTGTAGATCGCTGCGCCGATAATCGGTATCTTGGAGATGAGGTTCAGCGCATCCTCGTAAGTCGGGTCCCAGTAATCGAGTTTGTTCATACCCCTTTTGTAACGCAGGTTGAACAG
The DNA here is from genome assembly GCA_037382165.1 of bacterium. Classification (GTDB taxonomy): domain Bacteria; phylum Bacteroidota; class Bacteroidia; order Bacteroidales; family F082; genus JAADID01. The sequence continues at coordinate 10,952 of JARRQC010000111.1, forward strand.
CGATTCGCGCTGCATGGACATTACCGAAGCGGAAAGTATCGCCATCGGGTGGCTGTTGTTGGGGAAGGAATCGATCACCTCATAAACATACTTGGGCAACTGCCGGCGGTTAACCGAATCGTAGATAATATCCGAAACTTCGTTTTCCGTCGGTATCTCCCCGGTAAGGAAGAGGTAAAACAGACCTTCAACGCAAGGCATTTCCGCACCGGCAGGTTTGGGAAGTTTCTCAAAAACTTCGGGTAATGTAAAGCCGCGATACCGGATGCCTTCATAAGGATCCAGGTAGGAAATGTCGGTGATCAGGCTTTTGATGCCACGCATCCCGCCAAGGATTTGCTGCACGGAAACTTCGTTGACCACGGTATCTCCGTATTCCTGTATCAGCCGTTTAATGCGCGGCCGATGTTGTTCTATCTTGTCGTATAATTTTTCTTTGAGTCCTTTCATGGTCATATTTTCTAATCGTTAACTATTGAACCTTTCCTTCAGTCCTTCATCAAGTGCATTGAGGAAATCTTCAGTGTTGAGGTAGTGCTCTTTCTTGAGTTTGCTGCCATGGATGATCAGGGCCAGGTCTTTGGTCATCTTGCCTGATTCTACGGTCTTGATGCAGACATCTTCCAGGGTGTGTGCAAACTGTTCCAGGTCAGGGTTGTTGTCCAGGTGACCCCTGTGCGCCAGTCCCCTCGTCCAGGCAAAAATAGAAGCAATGGGATTGGTGGATGTGGGATTTCCCTTTTGGTGTTCACGGTAATGGCGGGTAACGGTACCATGTGCTGCTTCAGCCTCAAGTGTCTTGCCATCCGGAGCCATCAGTACGGAGGTCATCAGGCCGAGTGAGCCAAAGCCCTGTGCCAGCGTATCCGACTGTACGTCACCGTCATAATTCTTACAGGCCCAGACAAAACCGCCTTCCCATTTGAGTGCTGCGGCCACCATGTCATCGATCAGGCGGTGCTCGTAAGTGATCCCTTTTTCTTTGAATTTTACCTTGAATTCTTCTTCGTAAATCTCTTCGAAGAGATCCTTGAAACGGCCGTCGTATTTTTTCAGGATGGTGTTCTTGGTTGACATGTAGAGCGGCCACCCTTTTTCCAGCGCCATATTAAAGCAGGAATGGGCGAAGGCACGGATACTTTCGTCGGTATTATACATGGCCATCGCCACGCCATCGGCATCAAAATCATGCACATGGTAACTCTCTGCCGGCCGGCCATCAGCAGGGGTAAAAGTAATGGTAAGCTTACCTTTTCCTTTGGTCAGGAAGTCGGTCGCACGGTACTGGTCGCCAAAAGCATGACGTCCGATAACGATTGGCTTCTTCCATCCGGGTACCAGGCGAGGGATATTTTTGATGAGGATGGGTTCACGGAATACGGTTCCGCCAAGGATATTACGGATGGTTCCATTGGGGGAGCGCCACATTTCCTTGAGCCCGAATTCCTCCACCCGCTTTTCATCCGGGGTGATGGTAGCACACTTGATACCTACATTATATTTGCTGATCGCTTCTGCAGCTTCAACGGTGATCTGGTCATTCGTTTCATCTCTTTTCTCAATCCCGAGATCGTAATACTTGATATCGAGGTTGAGGTAGGGAAATATTAATTTTTCTTTGATCATGGCCCAGATGATCCGGGTCATCTCATCACCATCCAGTTCTACGACAGGGTTAGCTACGTGAATCTTTTTCATGAAGTGAATTGTTTTTTAATGATTAATGTATTTGTTCAGGATTTTCAAATTTTGGGAGCGTAAAAGTACAAATTCCTGATGATTTTCGGAAATCAAGTATGTGTACGACCGTTTAACACGACTTTGTGCTGGATTGTTCGCTGAAAGCCACTTTTCTATGATAAGTTATAATTTCTGAATATCCCTATTTATTCAGGGATTTTAAGAAATCTGGAGGGGTTAAACAGACAGCCTCTTCATCTTTCGCAAAGGCGCAAATCCTTTGACCGAAGTAATTCTCCTTTCACCGACAATAATCCCCTTTTCACCGATTTATTGTTTGCCGGTGCCCTCTGCTGAAATATCTTTGTCACATAATTACTGAAGTTTATAAATCACTTAACAAAATAACAAATGGACGCTTACAAAAGACTATATCGTTCCTCAACAGACAAGCTTATCGGTGGTGTTTGCGGAGGTCTTGGTGATTACCTCGACATTGATCCGGTGATTGCCCGTATCATTTTTGTGCTGCTGGTACTGTTTGGGGGAAGCGGAATATTGGTTTATATTATCCTTTGGATCGTAGTTCCCGAAAAGAAATACACTTTCGGAGAGGTCAAAAAGGAAGAAGCAACCTCTGATACTGAGAAGAATGAGGAAGGCGGGCGACGCAGCTCCAACTCCAGCATGATCGCCGGTCTCATCCTTATCGCTTTCGGCTTGCTTTTCCTTATTGACCGGCTGTTTCCCATGTACAATATCTGGGATTTCTGGCCACTGTTGCTGATTGGCGCAGGAGTCCTGTTGATCAAACCCGAACTGTTTAATTCATCAAAAAAACTTGAATCATGAAATTCAGAAATATTTTCTGGGGAGTCATCCTGATCTTTCTGGGCATCCTGTTCATTCTCTCAAACCTGAACATGATCCAGTTTGACTGGTATCATCTCTGGCGGCTGTGGCCTGTTGTGCTCATTCTTTGGGGTGTTTCCATCCTTCCCGCCCACAATTTGATAAAGATGTTTCTTACCCTGCTTGTACTCGGAGGAACAGTCTACTTTATGGTGGACAGAACCATTGCATGGGATAAGGGGCGGTCTTTCAACATCGAAAAATGGGAGGATTGGGATGATGCGGATAATATGCCCGTCAGCCAGAGTTTCAATATTCCCTACGATGATAGTGTAAGCAATGCCATGCTGGAACTTGACCTGGCAGCCGGCAGCTTCTACATCGATGACAGCACCAACAACCTGATCGATTTCAATAAGAAGGGAGACAAGGTTAAATATTCCTATAATATCAAACGTACCGATGAGCGGGCGGTGATCCGGATTGAACGTGAAGAGAACAAGATCATTACCGGAAAATCAAAACACAGTGTGAGCCTGAACCTGAATGCCGAACCGGTTTGGGATTTAAACCTCGACGTAGGTGCCGCATCACTGCAGTTTGACCTTTCGGATTTCAAGATCAAAAACCTGGACCTGGATGGTGGCGCTGCTTCCCTTG
>JARRQC010000112.1:0-6553 GCA_037382165.1 bacterium
CCGCGGGCTTGTTGTATTTTCTGGCCAGCGCAAGTTTTTCCATTTCGAATGTGTCCCGGTTGATCACACCGGGAAAATTCATCATTTCCGACAGATATTTAATATCATCCTGGCTTAGTAAATGATCCAGTTCTTCCAGTCCGATCTTCTGTCCGGCAGTTTCAAAAGGGGTTGCAGGCACACAGGAGGAAGCGCCGAAATAGAATTTAAAGGGAACCTGTTTCCCGTTCCCGATCATAAACCTTATGCCGTCCATCCCCAGCACATTGGCGATCTCATGCGGGTCCGATACAGTAGCCACAGTACCATGCACAACAGCCAGGCGGGCGAATTCCGACGGTACCAGCATAGAACTCTCAATATGTATATGGGCATCAATAAGACCGGGAAGGATGAAAACGTTTTCCTTAATATTAGGATCGTTTATGATGGATTTGATGCGGCCTTTCTTGATGTCAACAGTGCCTTTTTTAATCGTGGAGTGATACAGGTCGACAATATTTCCTGATAACTGGAATTCTTCCATAATGAAGCTATTTTAGGGCTTGTCTATCCCAAAGTTAGGAATATTCAGGGGATGAGGTGAAACATTGGGACAGGATGTCAGGTCTTCAACCGGACCGGTCCATCGCCGGCACCGTCATCGATCCATTTCTGCTCATGGCAGTATTTGACCAGACTATCGCTGATCCATTCCCTGACCTTCTCACTTTCCCCGGAAGGGTAGAGCAGATGTACATTGGGTCCTGCATCAAGTGTAAAACATACCGGCAGCTTCGTTGATTCCCGGAATGACCTGATCTCATGAATAAGGTTGAATGTGTTTTGCTCCATCAGAAAATACCCCGGGTAGGATGACATCATCAATCCGTGGAGACTGAGTGCCTCATTTTCTACAATATCAATGAACCGGCTCATATCCCCGGTTTCCAAAACGACATGCAATTCCCTACAGCAAACCGGTCTGAATAGGAGGGGTATCCGTCCATGGCACCCCAAACCACATATCCGCCGTATACAGAGCGGCTGGCACTTCCCGAACCCAGCCGGGCCAGTTCCGAAGCCGCCTGGAAAAATCGATCCCGATCCCTTACCTGGTCAAACTGCCCGACAAGGCTTACAATACCAAGGGCCAGTGCGCTGAAGGCTGATGCGGAAGAAGCAATCCCCGAGGATTGTGGAAAAGTATTGCTGCTGTTTATTTCGAGACTGAGGTTGTTTAAACTTGGATAGCGAGGGCTTTGTGCGATCAGGAACCTGTGGATGCGGTCTTCAAATGCCGGAGCGGGTTTGTCTTCAAAACGAAATTGCATTTTGAGTCCATTGGATGAATTGTTTTGACGGTAACGGATTTCGGTGGTTGTAGTGGATTGCTTTAGGGTAAGGCTCAGTGAGGGATTAATGGGCAACTGCTGGCCATACTTCCCCCAGTATTTCACAAGGGCAATATTGGAAGGACTTTTCCAGCTTATTGTTTTCTCTGAGGGGCCGCTCATCGCATTTTCATTATTAACAGGTCAAATCACAATAAGGGTAATAGATATCAAATCCTAGTTTTTCGAGGTAATTTGCTGCCTCTTCAGGATCCCCGTGAAAAGTCATCAATACAAAGTCACCACCCCATGCGCCCAGGGATTTAACTGCTCCTTCATATTTCTTGAAAAACAGGTCTTTTACCCTGGTCAAATGAAGAACCGAAGACATGACATCCTCATGCTCTTGCATCAGGGCTTCAAAATGGGACAGGGTATCTGCCTGTTCCATTTCCACACCGATTTGGTTTATTCGTTGGATATCTTTGCTTGTAAAGGAGCCCTGCTTTCTGAAATTGCTGACACTCACTCCGGAATTTTGTTTGTTACCCAGGTAGACAAAGAGTAACTTATCTTTGAATACCGGATCAAAATTCGAAGGCTCAACGACGGGTTTTCCTTTTACCAGGCTGTAAAACAGTGGTTTTTTCTCTCTTGTGCAGGCGATATCATAACCGGAACCGCCAAAAGTAACACCATGAAGGGCATAAGGATCCACCTCAGCCCATTCAGCGATATTGGATATGAGTGTCGAACTTGAACCAAAGCCAAATTCAGGATCGAATTCAAGAATGGTTTGTACTTCAAAGCCGTTTGTCCCATTCAGAAAATCCTTGTTCAGTTCTCTTGTTTTCTGAAGGATGGAAAGAAGTTTACCGGAAAGTGTTTCATCCGTTGTGTTCAGCAATTCCAGACCGGGTAGTCCATATTTCGCCTGAAACCAAATACCGTCTGGTTTCATGGCATTCCATACGAGATCTTTTTCCCTGGTCTTTTTCCATGACAGGTACTGTCCCACATTCAGGGGAAGTGCAAGTGCACGGGCACCTTCAAGTACGAGATATTCCCCTGTCAGCAGGAGCTTCCCGTGTGCATACTTTGACCTGGCAATCAACTTTCCCTGAGCTTGGTTATAAATTCGCTAACATTGGCAAAAGAAACTTTATGTTCCATAAAATACTCCTCGGCCTTTTTCTTTTCCTGGTCTGTCGCTTCAAAATGATTCAGGATATTCATCAGGTGCATTTTCATGTGGCCGATCTGGATACCCTTTGTCACCAGTGATCTGACCGCGGCGAAGTTATTGGCGAGTCCCAGGGTGGCTGCTATCATCATGAGCTCCTTCGCAGAGGGATTTCCCAGCATTTCGATGGAATGTTTGGCCAAAGGATGAAGGCTGGTCAGCCCTCCGACCGTTCCCATGGCCAGTGGAACCTCAAGGGTGAACAGAAAACGGTTTCCCTTTAATTCTACGGTAGACAGGCTTTTATATGTGCCGGATCTTGATGCGTAGGTATGGCCTGCCGCTTCAATAGCCCTGAAATCATTTCCCGTGGCGATGGCAACGGCATCTATACCATTGAAGATGCCTTTGTTATGCGTAGTTGCCCGGTATACATCATGTTCTGCTATCTGTACCGCTTTTTGGAATTTTTTGGCAAATTGCTCGCCGGTCAGCTCATCATCCAGATTTTCAAGTTCCTGGAAGTCGCATTCAACCCATACCTTTACAAGGCACTCGGGAGTATAGTTGGAGAGGATTGACATGATCACCTGACATTCCTTTTCTTCACCTGTGAAGACCGGGTTGTTGACAAAGAATTTCTTCAATTCAGCAGCAAACTCTTCCAGGCAGGAATTGATAAAATTCGCTCCCATGGAATCTGCGGTGTCAAACAGTACTTTGATCTGGTAATAATCTTCCAGCAGATCGGTCTTATCCACCAGTTCGAAATCCAGAATACCACCGCCTCTTTTTTCCATGTTGGCTGTGATATGTTTGGTAGCCTCCCTGAAAACGGTTTTCAGTTCGTCAAAGACGGATTCCAGTTTTTTCTTGTCTCCTTTCCATGTGAAATGAACCTGGCCAATTTTGGTAATTCCAAGGATCTCTGCTTTAAAACCGCCATGTTCCGACCAGAACCTCGCGCTGGACGAGGCAGCCGCCACGACTGAACTCTCTTCGATCACCAGTGGAACAAGATAATTACGCCCGTTGATGATGACATTGGGAGCCACGCCGTAAGGGATGTAAAAATTGGAAATGGTATTTTCACTGAATTCATCAAAGATCCGCTGAACATGCTGGTCAGTATGCCAGAAACTCTTCATGAGTTCCATACTTTCCACCTGTTTATCCATCAGCTCCGAAACGATCCTTAACTTATCTTCCTTAAGGAGTTTGGAGAAACCCTTGATGATCAGGTCACGTTTTCTTTTTCTGGCCATTGCCTTTTTTCAATTCAAAAATCCAGTGAAATTATCCTTACCAGTCGTCCTCTTTCTCGACAGGTTCAGGCTTCATTTTTTCTTTCAGACTTTCACTCCAATCCTTAACATATTGTGCTATTTGTTGAAGGTAATCGTCCCACCTCGGATCATAGGCCGGATCTTCCTTATCAAGCCATTTTTCAACGGGTATATCGGTTCTGGATTTTAACTTCAGTTCATCAATGGTATATCTGTATTTATCATCCTTGAATTCGATAGTAAATGTATACCGAACCATTCCTGCAGGTTTTTTAACACCCTCTTCCTCATAGTAAACCCTGAACTGGTGTTGACCGGCAATCTTACCGGTTGGATTATCACGGATGGTGGTCACCCTTGTTGGATCCTTGTAAAAATCATTCAGCCAATAGATACATCGGTTGAAGAGTTCATCTTTGGTACCCTCTTCATCAATGACCTCCCTGAATCTTATCACCTGGGTGTCTTCATCCAGGGGAATGATCAAAACATCATCCTGGGCAATAGTGAAAAGCGGCAGTAATAGAGTTGCGAGCAGCACAATTTTGTTCATGAAAGAAACATTTATCATAAAACAAAATTAATGTAAAAAAGGTTCTTATTGTCAATTTGAGGGTTTACCGCCGACAGGCTGCACCAGGGTGCCACTCTTCCCGGCAGGATATCAGCCATAAAAACATCAGAAATAAAAAAACCCGCACCCAAAGAATGGATGCGGGGATAAGTTGATGTGATGTGATTTTACATCATGCCGGGCATTCCGCCGCCACCCATCGGAGGCATCGGAGGCTCGTTCTTTTCATCTTTATTCTCTACCAGCACGCATTCTGTTGTGAGGAGCATTCCGGCAATGGAGGCTGCGTTCTCAAGGGCGATACGTGTCACCTTGGTAGGATCAATTACACCTGATTTATAGAGGTTTTCATACGCTTCTGTTGCTGCGTTGAAGCCAAAATCATCTTTACCCTCTATCACTTTGTTAACCACGACTGAACCTTCAATACCGGCATTTTCCACAATCTGACGCAAAGGCTCTTCAAGGGCCCTCCTTACGATGGAAACCCCGGTTTCCTGGTCACCGTTTTCGCATTTCACCTCCTTGAGGCTGTTGGCTGCACGGATAAGGGCAACCCCACCGCCGGGGATAATTCCTTCTTCAATGGCAGCACGTGTTGCGGCGAGTGCATCATCGAAACGGTCTTTCTTTTCTTTCATTTCGACTTCACTGGCGGCTCCGACATAGATAACTGCAACCCCGCCGGCCAGTTTAGCCATACGTTCCTGCAGTTTTTCCTTATCATAATCCGAAGTGGTAGTTTCAATCTGCGCTTTGATCTGGTTAACGCGCGCGGTAATATTGCCCTTCTCACCTTTTCCACTGACGATGGTTGTGTTCTCTTTATCAATGCTGACCTTTTCCGCTTCACCAAGCATTTCCAGCGTAGCATCCTCCAGTTTATATCCTTTCTCTTCAGAAACTACGACGCCGCCGGTGAGGATTGCAATGTCCTCCAGCATTTCTTTTCTCCTGTCTCCGAATCCCGGGGCCTTGACGGCAGCTACTTTTAATGATCCACGCAAGCGGTTGACAACCAGCGTCGCAAGAGCTTCACCTTCAACGTCTTCTGCAATGATGATCAGTGCTTTTCCACTTTGTGCTGCTTTTTCAAGGATGGGCAGCAGATCTTTCATGACAGAGATCTTCTTGTCATGGATGAGGATCAGCGGGCTTTCATACACTGCTTCCATTTTTTCAGTATCCGTAACGAAATAGGGGGAGATGTAACCACGGTCAAATTGCATACCTTCCACAACATCCACATAGGTTTCGATACCTTTGGCTTCTTCCACTGTTATTACACCCTCCTGTTTAACTTTCTGCATGGCTTCTGCAATGAGGATGCCCACACTGTGGTCATTATTCGCTGAAATGGAAGCTACCTGTTCGATCATGTCATTGCTGTCGCCCACTTCTTTTGACATTTTTTTCAGTGAACCCACAACCTGGCTAACGGCTTTGTCGATGCCTCGTTTCAGGTCCATGGGATTAGCTCCTGCGGCTACATTCTTGAGGCCGGTGATAAAGATGGATTGAGCCAGGATCGTGGCGGTAGTTGTACCGTCACCCGCCAGGTCATTCGTTTTGGAGGCCACCTCTTTGACCATCTGGGCGCCCATGTTTTCAACCGGGTCTTTCAGATCAATGTCTTTGGCAACCGTTACACCGTCTTTGGTCACCTGAGGGGCTCCGAATGATTTTTCAATTATTACGTTGCGGCCTTTGGGTCCGAGTGTTACCTTGACGGCTGCAGCCAGTTCATCAACACCTTTTTTAAGGCCTTCTCTTGCTTCATGATTAAATAAAATGTCTTTTGCCATTTTCTTGGATTTTTTATTTGTTTATTCTTGAATTACATGTTAAACGATTGCCAGGATATCCGATTCGTTCATGATCAGGTAATCCTTGCCATCTATGGTGATCTCCGTCCCGGCATATTTACCGTAAAGTACTTTGTCACCTACTTTGACTGTGATTGGATTTTCCTTGTTTTCCGCAGGCACGGCGACGACATTGCCATGTTGCGGTTTTTCTTTTGCCGTATCGGGGATAATGATCCCACTGGCTGTTTTTGCTTCAGCAGGGGCAGGTTCTACTACCACCCGCTCGCCCAAGGGTTGAATGTTTACTTTTCCCATATTCAATTGTATTTTTAGTAATTTATTTCCTGTTGACTCTCATGACCTGTCATATTTTATGCCAAACCAGCGGA
>JARRQC010000112.1:6567-10426 GCA_037382165.1 bacterium
AAAAATGTCAGAATGCTATGACATTCTGACATTTTAAATATGCTTTGTCTTGTTACCTATTGCTCTGAATTGTCATCTTCATTTTGAGCGGGTAAAGGCTGAAAGTCTATCGGTGCGGTGGTATTCACATTCTCGATCTGATCCCTGAGTTCTGAATCCTGCTGACCCAGATTATCGACACTGCGTGGAATGATCATCGTCGCTGTGAGACTCAATACCAGCAGTGCAACAGCAAGTGACCACGAGGCCTTCTCAAGAAAATCAGCTGTCTGCCTTACACCCATGAACTGGGAACCTGAACCGGTAAAATTAGCTGCGAGGCCACCACCCTTTGGATTCTGAACCAGTACGATCAGCCCCAACAACACGCTTACCACCAATATAAGTACTGAAACAAATATATACATCCTTATTACTTTTTGAGTTCTTCTACTGCTTTTTCAATTTGGGCTGCAAAGTAACTACTTTTTTCCGGATATATCAAACTTAATTTCCGGTAGATGTTGATCGCTTTTTCATAGTATTTCTGGTCAAAATATATCCTCGCAAGTGTTTCGCTTACAATGTTTTCCTCATCAACTACACTTTCCTTTGCTGCTTCTTCGGGATTAAAAAAGTGGGCTTGTGGCCGGGGCATAGCCGGTTGTTTACGAATAAACTCATCGATAAGTTCTGCCTGCTTGTCGGCCTTTCTTTCTCTTTCCTTCTTCTTGATGATGTGCCGCTCTGGGGAAGGCGTCTCTCCCCGTTGTTCCTCCTCAATCATCCTGAGCCGTGCTTCAATGATCTCTTTCACTTGAAGCAATCGATCGTCAGTGTCCCTTTTAATTTCTTCTGTGTCTTCCGGAGCAGTATCTGCAAATACTTCCGTTGCCTCCGGGATCTTTTCACCGGGTTCCTCCGGTCTTTCTTCGTCCTCCACATCGTCTTGCTCAGGGGCAATTTCTTCCGTGTCCATGAAACCGGCCAGTGGTTCCTGAACCGATTCGTCCCTTAATTTCTCTTCCTGTTCAGATATCTTTTCCTCTTCTTTCTGGGTAGGCAAGGACGTTTCAAAGGATGTGGTCAGCAGTTCCACATGATTCCTGAGTATGCTGCGATCACCGGCAAATACAGCCGTTGTATTCAGCACAGAATCATAATTGTGGTGGTCTTCAAGTTTCAGTTTGCTGGTAAGCAGTATGCGGGAAGTCTGGCAATAGGGGAAAGATTCCACCAATTCCTCAATTTCCGCTGTTGGGGCATTCTTCAATGCCTCCGTATCTTCCATAATCCTGAGAAATGATTCCCTGTTCATAACCTTTGGATTACCAGTTAATCACGGCTTTGTTGAAAATGTCAGTTGCCAGCATATCCGTAATTGTTTCGATAAAATTATCCTGTTCAGCTGTCAGGTCAGTGTCGGAGGGATATTCAATAAATTGGGTAAATTTTTGCTCAAAATCCTTATCCGGTTCATACTTATTGGTAAATCTGACATTGACGGTAATCGTCAGCTTATTCAGTGCAGCGGTCTGGTCTCCCTGGATGGCGGAGGGCGTGACCCTGTAATCGGTAATTTCGCCTTCCAGCGCAAGGTCGCCGTTCCGGTCAACAAGATCCAGTGTGGTTTGATTCTGGAACTGGTCCTGCAGGGTTTCGGTGAATGTAGGGCTGAGTGTTGCCACCACCAGCTGAGCTTTATTCGGAAAAAACTGAACGGAAACCGTTTTGGCTTCCGGTGGAATGGAAGCGCCGGTAAATGAATACATTCCGCAAGAGGATTGAACCATCAACAGAATACCAAGGAGCACCATGGTGGTTATCTGGCGAAATGCCTTGTATTTCAGGAAAGTGGAGGGCATCATTTGATGTTGTATTCCTTTATTTTGCGGTACAGGGTACGTTCTGATATACCCAGTTCCCGGGCAGCGCTTTTCCTTTTTCCCCTGTGCTTTTCGAGTGCTTTCTTGATCATTTCATATTCCTTATCCTGGAGTGAAAGGGATTCTTCAATGATCTCCGGTGTATCATACGTGCTTAGTTCAGACATATCGTCCGGGCTGGTGATCTCTACTTCATGAACATTGGAAGATTCTCCCAGGATCTCATTCCCATAATCCTTAATAGTCAATGCTTTGCTCTGTTCTTTTGTAGGTTTTCGGTCTCCCTCTTCCAGCATGTCGGCAATGATCTTCTTCAATTCCGTCATGTCTTTTTTCATGTCGAAGAGCACCTTATAGAGTATTTCACGTTCCGAGATCTGGGGTTCTTCCTGTTTTTTGTAGAGGACAGGCAGATCTGTCATTTCGTTATCCGGCAGATATCTTTTCAGGGTAGCCGCATCTATCTCCTTGCTGCGTTCAATGATCGAGATTTGTTCCGTTACATTTTTTAGCTGGCGGATATTACCGGGCCAGTAATAATTGTTCAATATTTTGATGGCTTCCTCACTCAGTCGCAACGGAGGCATCCTGTAGTTTTCCGCAAAATCAGCGGAGAATTTTCTAAATAGCAGATGAATATCTTCTTTCCTGTCCCGAAGCGGAGGTACAAATATAGGGACTGTATTCAGCCTGTAATACAGATCCTGCCTGAAATTCCCCTTTTCAATCGCTGCAGGGATATTTACATTGGTAGCTGCTACCACACGGACATTTGTCTTGATTACTTTGGAGGAGCCCACTTTCATGAACTCGCCGGATTCCAGGACCCTCAACAGCCTTACCTGGGTGGATAGGGGCAGTTCTGCAACCTCATCAAGGAAAATAGTACCACCGTCAGCAACTTCAAAATATCCTTTTCTGGCTTCATGTGCCCCTGTAAAGGATCCCTTTTCATGACCGAATAGTTCAGAATCTATAGTCCCTTCCGGGATGGCCCCGCAGTTGACGGCAATGTAATTACCATGCTTCCTGGCGCTCTGCTGGTGGATGATCTTGGGGAATACTTCCTTCCCGACACCACTTTCACCGGAGATCAGAACGGTCAGGTCAGTAGGAGCGACCTGTACAGCTACATCCAACGCCCTGTTGAGCAGGTGTGAGTTTCCGATTATCCCGAATCTTTGCTTTATTGATTGAAGTTCCATGTGTTGCTGTGGTCGTTATACCTGCAAAATTACTCAATATACAGTTAATTCACCGGTACCGGCAAGGTCCTTCCCTCGTCCTGCAAAATAAACGAAAGGGCATAGGATTTCTTGCCCGCCGGTATGTGTTCTCCCTGGTATACATCAAATATCCCTACCGATTTAACCAGTTTGGGGTTTGTCTTTATGGCAGCTTCCCTGAGATCTTTGAAAGTGATATCATTGTTTACCAGGAGGGCCAGGTCACGGCGCACCGCCGGGAATTTGGAAACTTCCCTGAAGCTGATGTCTTTTGCCGACAGCTTACCCAAGGCCATATCCCAGTTGATATCGGCATAAAAAACATCTTCCTTGATATCGAATGCCGAAAGCAAGTCTTTGCTAAGCGCAGCGACAACCGCCACTTGATTCTTACCGATGGAGTAAACGATCGCTTCGGAGAACAGCTTGTCATCCGGGGTGTCCATCTCATTGATGGTGGGTTGAATGCCCAGTCTTTGGATCACTTTCTCTGTAATGCCTTTTATAAAATAGAAATCTGCTTTCCTGTCGCTTGCATTCCAGTTTTCAGCTTCGATGCGGCCACAGGAAAACAGGGAAAGATGTTTTTCCTCGATGTATTTATTCAATCCCTCTTGTTGTGGATTCTTTTGATAAATATTTCCGAATTCGTAGAGTTTGATATCAGTAAGTTTTCGATTCCGGTTGTAGGCGATCACTTCCAGTCCCCCAAACAGAAGGGTTTGCCGAAGGATATCGAGGTCACTGCTCAGGGCATTCAGCAGGTGA
>JARRQC010000112.1:10467-21257 GCA_037382165.1 bacterium
TAAACCGGAGCTTTTATAGTAGGAAGCATTGGTTAGCGAATTATTGATCATTTCATGAAAACCCTGTGCCGTCAGTTGTTCGGAGATACGGTTCTGGTAAAGTTCCCGGTCCGGTTTTTGTCTGACCTGTACGGAAGTTGAGAATTTCTTCTGGTACTCTATCCGGTTGAAACCGTAAATCCTGATGATCTCCTCGATAACATCGGCTTCACGGGTTACATCCACTTTATTGGTTGGTATGAGCAATGAAAGCCCCGTCTCATTTTCTCCCGTTACCTCGATCTCCAGGTCTTCAAGTATCTCGCGAATGATCTTTCTGTCGATGTGATTTCCAATGAGGCGGTCAACGTTTTCGAAACGGATATCAACTTTTATTTTTTCCACAGGCTTTGGGTAGACATCCTTAATTTCAGAGCTCACCACGCCGCCGGCAACTTCCTGAAACAGGAGTATCGCCCGTTTCAGGGCATAGACGGTGACGTTCGGGTCTGCACCCCTTTCAAACCGGAAGGAAGCATCGGTTTGAAGGGTATGCCTGCGGGAAGTCTTCCGGATATGTGCAGGATCGAAATAGGCGCTTTCCAGGAAGAGCCTGGTGGTTTTTTCAGTTACCCCGGAATGGATGCCACCGAATACCCCGGCGATACACATACCCTCCTTGTCATTACAGATCATCAGGTCTTCCGCACCCAGTTTTCTTTCTTCCTCATCAAGGGTTATGAACGGTGTTCCGTTTTCTAATTTTTTGATGATGACCCTGTTACCGGCGATCTCATCTGCATCAAATGCATGAAGAGGCTGCCCGGTCTCATGCAGCACATAGTTGGTTACATCCACGATGTTGTTGATGGGTCGCAGACCGATAGCAAGTAATTTATTTTTAAGCCAGTCCGGCGATTCCTTCACTTGAATATTGCTGAGGGTGACCCCTGTATATCTGGGGCAAGCTTCCGGGTCTTCAACGATCACATCAATATCCAGGTCCTGGTTGTCCACCTTGAACCCCTTTACTTCAGGTATTTTCAGCTTGTGTTTTCTTGTATTTTCAAGACGGTTCAACCCGGCAACCAGATCTCGTGCCGCGCCGATATGGGAGGCAGCATCTGCACGGTTTGGTGTCAGCCCGATTTCAAAGACATAGTCATTTTCAATCTCGAAATATTCCTTTGCCGGAGTTCCAACTCCCACTTCGTCAGGAAGTACCATAATTCCTTCGTGAGAATCTCCCAGTCCCAATTCATCTTCTGCGCAGATCATGCCCTGTGACTCTTCCCCTCTAATGCGTGCTTTTTTGATCTCAAAGGACTGCTCCCCCTGATAAAGTGTGGTTCCGACGGTAGCTACCAGCACTTTTTGTCCTTCTGCTACATTGGGAGCGCCACAGACGATGGAAAGCAGGTCCGGTTTTCCCACATCCACCCGGGTCAGGCTGAGTTTGTCGGCATTGGGATGCCGGAGGCAGGATTTTACTTCCCCAACAACCACGCCTTCCAGTCCGCCGCGGATGGATTGGAATTCTTGCAAACCTTCCACTTCCAGCCCGATATCAGTCAGGAGTGTGGATAGTTCTTCGGGTTTCAGGTCAAAATCTATATACTGCTTTAACCAGTTATACGATAATTTCATCCGGGATTGATTAAAAATTTAAGCACTGCAAAAGTAACAATTATGCCATAGTTACTGAGCTAACTGGTTCATGAGGAATGAATCTGCATATAAAATCTTAACAGGGAAATGAGTATCGAAATTTACTCAGGAAATGCGGCCCCAGTCCTTAAATCCTTTTTTGATCTCAGCCAGTCTTTCGGACAGGATGAGATTTTTTGTTGATTTCAATTCCGGATCTGCTGTGAGGATATTTTCAGAAACTTTCCTGGTTTGCATGACAAGGTCGCCATCTTTGGCCAGGTTGGCGATTTTAAAATCGAGCATGCCGGATTGCCGGGTTCCCTCGAGATCTCCAGGCCCCCTCAGCGAGAGATCTGCTTCAGCGATTTCAAATCCATCATTGCTTTTAACCATGATCTCAAGACGTTTCCTCCCTTCAGCGGAAAGCTTGTTGCCTGACATCAGGATGCAATAAGACTGTTCTGCGCCACGTCCGACCCTCCCCCTGAGCTGATGCAATTGCGACAAACCGAAGCGCTCTGCATTTTCAATGATCATTACGGAAGCATTGGGCACATCAACCCCGACCTCAATGACCGTTGTGGAGACCATAATATCGGTTTTACCAGTCACAAAACGGTCCATTTCATAATCCTTATCCTCACCTTTCATGCGGCCATGCAGGACACTTACCAGGTAATCGGGAGCAGGAAAATGATGCTGTATATCTTCAAAGCCATCCATCAGGTTTTGAAGATCCAGCTTTTCTGACTCATTGATCAAGGGATAAACGACATAGATCTGCCTGCCCAGTTCTATCTGTTTCCTCATAAAGCCAATGACCATGAGCCTTTTAGACTCAAAATAATGGACTGTTTTCACCGGTTTCCTCCCTGGTGGAAGTTCATCGATCAGGGAAACATCCAGGTTTCCATAAACCGTCATCGCCAGTGTCCTCGGGATGGGAGTGGCCGTCATTACAAGCACATGAGGTGGTTGTTCGCTTTTCTCCCATAACCTGGCGCGCTGGGCAACACCAAAACGATGCTGTTCATCAATGATGACAAACCCTAGTTTATGAAAGCTGACGGTATCTTCTATCAGTGCATGGGTTCCGACAATCACATTCAGATCCCCGCTTAGCAGGCGTTCGTTGATTTCGTTTCGTTTCTTTTTGCGTGTTGAACCCGTGAGAAGGTCAACGGTAACATTCATTTCGCGCAGCATGTGACTCATGCTGTTGAAGTGCTGGTTGGCCAGTATTTCGGTAGGAGCCATGATGGCAGCCTGGAATCCATTGTCAATGGCAATCAGGATGCACATTAATGCCACAATGGTCTTACCACTTCCGACATCCCCCTGAAGCAACCGGTTCATCTGCTTCCCTGATCCCATATCCGCACGTATCTCCCTGATGACGCGCTTTTGTGCTTCCGTTAGTTTAAAAGGAAGATGGTGATGGTAAAAATCGTTGAGGTGACTTCCGACTTTTTCAAACCGTATACCCCTGATCTTTTCCTGCAGGTTATGCTTGTTGAGCATGATCTGGAGCTGGATAAACAACAGTTCCTCAAACTTGAGCCTTCTGACGGCTCGCTCGATGATCGTGTGATTTTCAGGTCCAGTAACCGGTGTTGATGAACCAGGAAATCGGGCATTGTTTCGGTGATCTGATCTGCAACCTGGTTCAGCAAAGTCTTCATGATCTTATTGATACCACGGCTTCCCAGACCTACATTTTTCAATTTTTCTGTAGAACTGTATATGCCTTCGAGCCGTTCACCCGAGAGTTCGTCATCACCGGGGATATAATCCTCCACTTCGGGATGAACGAAATTGAAGTGATTCTTGAATACAGAGGGTTTTCCGAAGATGGTATAGGTTTTGCCGGGATCGAATCTGTTCTTGATCCACGATAATCCCCTGAACCAAACCAAATCAATGGAACCGGTTTCGTCAGTAAAAACTGCCGTGATGTACTTCTTCCTTTTTTCACCTACCGTTGTTATACGGGATATTTTTCCCCGTAATTGAAAATAAGTGGTGTCATTTTTTACTTCACTGACTTTGAAGATGCGGCTTTTGTCAACATAACGAAAGGGAAAATAATTCAGCAGATCGTCAAAGGTTTCAATTTTCAATTCCTTTTTAAGCATTTCAGCCCGTTTTGGGCCCACACCTTTCAGGTAGGTAATTTCCGTATTCAAAAGATCCTTCATCACGACAGATAAGGGATAACAAACAAAGGGATTGTTTCCTTACAGAGTGCGTCAACGCCCGTAGCATATTGTGAGATACGACGATCGAAAACATTCTGCTCTTTATAGATATAACTATCGAACAAGCGTTTCCAGAATACTTCATCGTATGTCAGGCGAGCCGCAGAATTGAATTCATTGAAAACAAGTGCCTGCGCAAATACATCCCGGGATTCCGGATAGGATAACCAGAACAGCGGTTCGGTAACCTCCTGTCCGTTCCTTTCCTTGATCATCACGGGGCATATCGCTTGAATACGGAACATCATTTGAGAGCGGCCTGCATCAAAATACCAGTCTTCCTTGATTCTCATCCGCATCACTTTGGTCGGATCGAACTCGGTATAGATCACCGTATCATATTCCTCATAAGGAGGATAGGGACGCTGCATGATCTGGTATATCGAGTCGGTCTGCCTGCCGATGATCTCGTTGTAAGTAATGGGTACAAGTAATTCATCGGTAGAGGAAATGTCGTAGGCGGTAAGCTGTCCTTCTTTAAGGGCGTCGAGCACCACCACGATGAAAGATTTCCAATCTGCCTGGGTTTCGATAGGGAAATAGAATTTCTGGTTGAATTTTTGTCTGAAATCAACCTCTCTCCATATTCTCTTGGACCACATCACATCGGCTTTACGAATGTAGGGTAAGGGAACAGGGACTTTTTCAGTCAGTCCCTCGTCATCGTAAAGTCCGTCCATTGGGGCGTCATCGACGATCTGTGAATGGGCATTATAAGAAAATGCCATCAAGAGCGCGAATAAAGCCAGAAACAATTTTTTCATCGGATATCTGTATTTTTCTTTTTTACTTCAATTCAAGGTTCACAGGGTTCAGGCTCCTGATGCTTCCATCGGGGCCTTTGGCCTGGATATTTTCAAAGAAGAACTTTTGCTGGCGTCTTCCGTTACGGATAATCTCATTGATTTCACCGGTGAACCTGTTACCTCTAACATTTTTTGGGATCCAGTCGCCATTCAGGATGGTAGCAAAAGTATAGCCTGTCACTTCGTAATAGATCTCAAATTCAAAGTCGCGCATATTCGGAATGATAGCTCCTGCAGCGAGCAAACGGTTTTTGTCGATCTGTCCATCTGTCTGCCCGGCGATTTCTGCGGTAGGTGTTGGTACCCTCTTCACACGAAATTCTGCACGTCCAAGAGGAATGATCTCACCTTCAACACTGGCTGTAGCACTAACATAGGCCTTGCTGACGCCTTTCGGCATTTTATCAATCCGGATTATCCAGTTTGTGCCTTCCGTATCCCTTTTCAAAACACCCTGGTCAATAGATGACTGAATGTTTTCATCCGGAATACCTGGTGATGAGATGGAGACGGGATTGTCAACGCCTATGTAAAGTACGTTCATTTTCAAGGGGGCTACGGTGAGCGCCGGAGGTGCAACGATATAGCTGCCTTTAAAATGATAAGGTGTCATTTTATTTGTTTCCGGATCAACCATTTCAATAATACCGGCATATTTTTGAATGCCGATGTTAGTCCCGGGAAAATCCAGTTTTACCAATCCGGCACTTCCTTCAATGACCTGTGCCCGACTCATATTGGCCTCAGTCAGGGTGTCAGCTCCGGGGAGCACACGTACTGTTGCATCCAGTTTGGAGTCAGAAGCAGCTACCAGAATGTCCGCCTCATAATCTTGGCCCTGAAGAATGTATGTACTTGTAGGAATCACTTTAGCAGCGATCTCATCAAATTTAAAATCGGATTCACTTACCGAACTGTAGAGATAATTCACAGCATTGAACTCTGCAGATTTCGCTTCACCAATAATCTTATTCAAAATAGTGATATCTGCCGCCAGGATAGTGGTGTAGAAATTGTGATTTTCCCAGTCTTGCGATTTACCATCCGCATCACGATAGACCACGCCGGGTGCATTGGTGATCAAACCAATTTGCTTGGAGTCTTCCGGGAGGTTCATGGCTTTCAATACGGTAGTCCTGTATTTATCAATCTTGGAACTCAACACATAAGCTTCACCATCTCCCTGGTTATCTCCACGCTTCACCAGGTAATTGGTTGTCATATCGTATTTATCCTTGGTGGGCACCTCTCCGAGTTTCAGGAATTTTGTCGGATTTCCATTGATCACCGTATCATGATAAAAGGTATTCATCACCTCCTCCTCGGTCATCCTTTCGGACACTTCAATGAGTTTAACTTTGAGGTTTTCGATATAGTTGACAAGTTCCCTTGCTTCAGTCCTTACGTCTTCAGCTTTCAAATAAAAGGGTTCAACTTTTTCCTTATTCAGGTCGTATTGTATCTTGAACTTGGCATAGGCATCTTCAATCTTGCCCGTGAGACTCTCGTTTGTGCTTACCATGGATTCATTTACCACGAGGAAAGCGTCGAGGATCTCTTTCGAAACGTTCAATGCAAGAAGTGCCGTAAGAACGAGATACATCATGGCAATCATTTTTTGCCGTGGGGTTTCCTTATATCCTGCCATTGTTTATTACTTTTTGTTAATGGGTTGTCTGTGTTAAGTAAGGTTATGGTTAACCATTAACATTCATGGCGGTCAGCATATTACCGTATACTTTGTTAAGTGCTCCCATTCTGT
Source organism: bacterium (assembly GCA_037382165.1). Taxonomy (GTDB): domain Bacteria; phylum Bacteroidota; class Bacteroidia; order Bacteroidales; family F082; genus JAADID01. The sequence goes on from JARRQC010000112.1 coordinate 16,923, forward strand.
TGTTCAGGGTAGCCAGCTGATCTGAAAATTCAGCCGTAGAGGATGTTGATTCTTCCAGTTTTTCAAGGAATGAATTCATGGTATTCTGCAATCTGTCAGAAGACTCAACGGCTTTGTTGGTCCCTTGAAGCTGTACTTCATAGATCGCATTCAAAGCAGCAAGGTTTTCGGCAATCTTACGAAGCTGTTCATTATAGGCATCTCCTTCAACTGCAGTAAAATCGAGCGCTGCAACAGACTTGGCAAGAACCTCAGCAGACTTGTGATAGCTTTCCGCAAGGCTCTGTGCTGAGTTTGTGGCTGACTTTACTGTTTCAGCGAATTCTTCCGTTGTATTCATGTCGCCCTTGAGGGTGTCGGCTGCATGAACATAAGCGGATGCAAGTGAATTGGCTCCATCAGTCACACCCTGGAGGCTTTCTGCATAATCACCGGTAGCCTGGGAATCTTTAGCAACAATTTCACCGAACTCTTTGGTAGAGGCAGAAGCTGTCTTCACATTACTTGTAAACTCGCTGGTCGCAGCTGCAGCTCCTGCAAGGTCACTCAATTGTCCGGCACTTTCTGAAAGTTTGGACATACCTTCACCCAGTCTATCTATCGTACTTTGATCCAACTTTGCTTTTTCAAGCATTTCGTCAAGACGCTGTGTGGGTGACTTGCGTTCTTTAAGTTCACCACCTTTCACACCGTGATACATACCCGCGAGTTCAGGATATACAAGGCTCCAGTCAGGGTCAACATAAGGAGGTTCCCATGCGGAGAAGAAGAAGATGATCGCCTCCGTTCCAAGACCAACGATCAACATATAATCAGCACCCGGGTAGTGGTTGATTTTGAATAACGCACCCAAGAGTACAACTGAAGCACCCAGACCGTATACTTTGGCCATGAAATTTCTGTAGCGCCTTGATTTTGTAAAACTAAATAAGCCCATGATAATTTACTTTTTGATTTCTTTTAATGAATTTGTTTTTGGTCAATTACTAATTATAAACTCTTGAAGCTTTATTGGGATTATCTCCCTTATTGCGTCCCAGATAAGGTTGTATGGTTCTGAAACCAATGTAGGATTTGGCAGTATCCTGGTATTCGTATGCACGGGTTGTTACCTGCAGGTAGTGTGCAATATCTTTCCAGGAACCTCCACGAACCACCTTGCGTTTCATGACCGGTGGATCATCTTCTTTGGCTTCATAGGTATAATTCGGATTCATGTCCCATGTAAAGTTGTAGGAGGACGGGTCGAAAGCACTGTTGGTCCATTCGGCAACATTGCCAGCCATATCATAGAGTCCCCAGTCGTTTGGAGGATAGTGTGCGACGATGACTGTCCTCAGGCCGCCATCAGCGATATAATTACCCCTCAGTGGTTTAAAGTTGGCAAGGAAACATCCTTTTTCGTTCCTCGTGTAAGGTCCGCCCCAGGGATAAGGATTCAAAGCATATCCACCGCGGGCTGCCCATTCCCATTCTGCTTCCGTAGGTAGACGGAACTCAGCCAGTGCAACCGAGCCTTTCTTGGCTCTGAGGTAACTGTTCAGGAATTCTGTTCTCCAGACACAAAATGCCCGGGCTTGTTTCCAGTTCACACCTACTACCGGGTAGTGGTCATAGGCGGGATGCCAGAAATATTTTTCGGTTAACGGATCGTTGAAAGAATAGGTATAATCGTGGATCCATGCAAGTGTGTCGGGATAAACGCCGATCATCTCATTTCTGACATATACGGACCTGTCGCGAAGACCTTGCGGACGGTTTGCCAGACCGGCATCCCTGTAATCTCCCTGCTCACTGAAATCCTTTTTCGCTGCAGCCTGAAGGTCAACCCAATAATAAGAATACATGAGCTTCCTGGTGTCGATCTCTTTTCTGCGGAAGTATCTTTCGTGTTCCGGCAGGTACATTTCTTCCAGTGCGTCTCTTACATCCTGATCCTCACTGTTCCATTCAATTTCTGTTTCCCAGTTCAGGAATGGAGGATCATACACTTCACCCGTTTTTTCATTTTCCTCGACGAGGTATTCCTCCGGCCTGACGTCACCCAGAATAGTGCGGGCGATGGAATCCCTTACCCAGAAAACGAATTGCCTGTATTCATCATTGGTTATCTCAGTTTCATCCATAAAGAATGCGGAAACTGAAATGGCTTTCGGCTGAACCAGGTAACTGTTGGTGATATCCTCATCTGCGGCACCCATGGTGTAACTTCCTTGCGGAATGAAAACCATACCGTATGGATCAGGTTGGTAAAATGGCTTGGACTTTTTGCGTGTTCCTACCAGTTCACCATTACCGGAGTTGCTACAGCTGGCCAAAAACGCAGCAACGATCACGTATAGTACCAGTCTTTTCATCTTTAACATGTTGATTTATTGCGATTAATCTTTTTAATATGCAAATTTGAGAGCCCAAAAATAATAAAATATGTATTCATCAACTCATTTTGTTTACATCCTTTTGTTGATAAATTCTAAAGATATCTCGTGTTTTTATAGCTTGTCTTGGAGCGATCTCCTTTTATTTTGAAACAATAGCTTAATCCCACCTCATGACTTCCCGGTATACCCAGTCGCATCATGTTGATATCATAGGAATAACCGATGCGAAAATCCTTGAACCGTACCCCGGCAATGACCCCGATGGATTCCTGGAACCTGTAATTCAGTCCGCCCCAGAACTTATCATTGTATTTAACGATGGCTGACACGTTATATTGTGTGGAAGCCAGGTCGCTCATGATCATGGCTGAGGGAATAATCTCGAACATCGGGTTGTTGGGTAATGCGAAGGTATATCCACCTGTCAGATAAAAGGTGCGGTCGGTAAGCATGATGGCTTCTCCTGAAGGATCCAGTTTTTTAAAGCCTGTTTGCATCAGGTTGGTAACGGAGATACCAAAATAATAACGGTCCGGCTGGCTCAGGAACAGTCCGAAATTGGCATCCAGCCGCATATCACTGACTTCCGATTTGGGTAAAATGGGATCTTCTTTCACCGGCTGAAATTTGGAACCGTCCAGGCTGCGGTTGATGATATTCAGTCCTGCGCCAATACCTATTGTCCCAAATGAAAGGTTCAGATGGAAAGCGTAATTCAGGTTGACCAGGATATCACTCTGTTGTCCCAGTTTGTCCTGTGCGATCGAGGCGCCTACACCACCATGGAAGATCCTGACAGGTGAATCGACGGTGATAAGGAAATCCTGCGGAGAGACGACATCCCCGTTGGCATCTTTAAATCCGGCCCACTGCTGACGATAGATACCATGCACGCAAATCCCTTCACTCATCCCCGCATAGGCGGGATTGGAAAACATCAGGGTATTATAATACTGCGTAAACATCGGCGCCTGCTGGCTGAGAGCAACCTGCGCGAGAAGTATCAGAGGTATGAAAATATGTAAAATCCTACGCTTCAATCCTTCTATTTAGAAAAGCTAAATTATAAAATTTCTTATCCAATAACTGTGTTTGTCTGCTTATGTTGTCTAATGACAATATTTTTTCATGTCGCGTTGCCGCAAGTTGAGCCCGATTTGTCCTTCATTTTCCGAAAGGATAGTTCTGCAGTGGAACATAAACCGGTCCTTCGGGTTTCAAAATACTCTCGTATAATGTCATTTCCCGTATACAAAATTCCTCAGGTTCAAATTGTGCTACGTCTCTTAATGCATCCTGGAAATGTTTCTTATCAAATACCTGCTTTATCCTGGCGATGGTCAGGTGGGGCACAAAGTTCTGCCTGTCTTTTTCAAAACCACCTTTATCAAGCTCATCAAGCACCCTATTGCCCAATTCTGAGAGTGTCTTTTCTTCACCAAACCCAAACCAGATCACCCGGGGAGCATATCGGCTGCCGAAAACCCCCGTTTTGGATAAGTGTGTATAAATCGGTGCCTGTTGCTCTGCCAGAGGCATTAATATTTTGCTTATCCGTTCTATTTCTTCCACGGGAGTTCCACCAAAGAATTTCAGCGTAAGATGAAAGTTGTCCGGTTGTACCCATTTTATCCTTTCCTGTTGCAGGCTTTTTTTCAAGCGGTAATAGTTGGCCAGTGCAATTTCTCCGGGAGGAATCTTCAGGGCTGCGAATAAACGTTTCATCATTTTCGGCCCTTAAAAGTATCAATTATTATTCCAAAATATTTTACATTTGCAGCCCGGTTGATAGATATAAGTTTGGGGTTCGGAGTTCTGAGTTTTTAGTTTTTAGTTTTGAGGGGTAACAATTCATCCAAATCGCCAATCTTCTATCGACAATCGCCAATCCATTAGGGGCATTAGCTCAGTTGGCTAGAGCGTTTGACTGGCAGTCAAGAGGTCATCGGTTCGA
>JARRQC010000113.1:0-17679 GCA_037382165.1 bacterium
GACCTATGACCCTGACCGGCGCATGTATTTTGGTAATATGTACCTGAAACAAGGTTATTATGATTATATGTATGGCGTGTTACCGCATGATAAGACCGCCGCGGATGTGACGCTTATTGAGGGCGATTTCTGGCAGGCAGATCATGAATATAGCGTTTATGTATATTTCCGTGAAAGGGTTCCTGAATATGACAGGCTGGTGGGTTATTTTACCGCTGAAGCGCAGGATCTGAAACGGTAAGTTTGAATTTTCAAAAAGCAAACTGACTGCTGGTAGACCCGGAAAATTCTATTCATAGCGCAGGGATTCGATCGGATCGAGACGGGCCGCTTTATTGGCGGGAATAATCCCTGACAACAAGGCCACAATAAAGCAGAGCACGACACCCAAAGCAATCCATACCCAGGGCACGATAAAGGAACTTCCCGTGATCATCGAGACTACATTTCCGATGAATATTCCTGCCAGGATACCCAACAGTCCCCCAATTTGCGCAATGACGATCGCTTCAGCAAGAAACTGGTTCCTGATGGTTCTTTGCCTTGCTCCCACTGCCTTTCTGATACCGATCTCCCGGGTCCTTTCGGTAACGGATACAAGCATGATGTTCATCAGGCCGATGGCGGCTCCCAGCAGCGTAATGAGCCCGATGATCGTTGCACCGATCTGCAGTTTGCTGGTCAGCCCGATCAGCATATTGGCAATGTTATCACTCTTGATAATACTGAAGGAATTGTCATCATCCAGCCTGTCCTTCCTGATTTTGCGCATCAAACCCGTCGCCTCCCCGATAGCGGCATCCATTTCCGTCTGATTGTCCACCATGACAGCGATCCGGAAATTCATGTCGGGCCTGGAGAAATATTGCCTGACATTGGCCACGGGTACCAGGCATGACCGGTCTCCGCTGAATCCGATGCTGGAACCCCTTTCTTTCAGCACACCGATGACGCGGTACTTTCCGGGGCCGATAGAAATGATCTTTCCGACCGGATCTTCCCTGTCAGGGAATAGTTTGGATACAATTTCACTGCCGATAATGGCGACATGATTGCCAAAATGCACCTCGTTTGCGTTGAAGGTTCGCCCCCTGTCAATTTCGAGACCGGCCGTGAAAATATAATTCTCATCGGTACCCATCACCTGGATATTGGGGTTGGTCTTTTCCGATTTATATTTCAGGGTGGCTATTCCCGTACCATAAGTAAACATTGATGTCACGGCAGGGTATTCATATTGCTCTTTGAAGTCTATCGCCTCTGAATAGCGGATGATCCTGTTATTTCGCGGCCTGTTGCGTTTCCCTCCGATATGGACCCGCATTTCCCTGTTCTGTATATTAAAGGTGTTGGATCCCATCATGGCAAAATTTTCCGTCAGTGATGCTTCTACGGCCTCAATGGCAGTCAGTATCCCAACCAGTGCCATAATGCCGAAAGCAATGATCATCACCGTCAGAATAGTCCTGAGCAGGTGACTCTTTATGGAAACAAATGAGATCCGCAGGTTTTCCTTGATCAGTTTGGTATTTTTCATGGCCATATCCCTGTTTAGTCTCCTTTTTTACCAAATGCCAGGTCACCGGCATCCCCGATGCCTGGAACGATATAAGCCTGGGCGGTCAGCTCCGCGTCAATCGCGCCCATCCACAGGGTTATTTTCTTCAGTCCGAAGACCTTTTTTACATGCGCTATCCCCTCTTCACTGGCCACCACACTGACAATATGAATATGTTTCGGTGTTCCCGTCTCCAAAATCCCCCGGAGCGATGCCACCAGGGATCCTCCCGTGGCGAGCATCGGGTCGCTGAGAATAAGGATCCGGTCATTGATGGACGGTAAGGAGATATAATCCAGCCGGATGGTGAATTGTTCATCTTTGCTGTATTTCCGGTATGCCGAGGCAAAACCGCTGTCAGCTTTATCAAAGAAATGGAGCAAGCCCTCATGCAGCGGCAATCCTGCCCGCAATATGGTTGCCAGTACCGGATGTTCGGCGAGCACAGACATGTTGAGGGTGCCCAGCGGGGTTGTTACCTCCATATTTTTGTAATCCAGGGTCTTGCTGATCTCATATGCGAAGATTTCACCCATCCGGTACAGGTTTTTCCTGAAGCGCTGGCTGTCCTGCTGAATGTGGATATCGCGCAATTCCATCAGGAACTGGTTAAAAATCGAATCTTCCTTGCCGATTACGTTTACCATCCGCGGGCTTTTAGAACAAATATAGTTGAATTAAAAGGTACTGCCTATGAATGATTACTTTTTTAATTTCCTGCGGAGATCCAACAGGGGCCTTAAGGGAAAAGGCAACCTGTTGAGCAACAAGCCCGGGTAGGTGATCTCACTGGCACCGAACCCCCTGTAAAATCTGGCCAGTTGTGGGTTATCCGAGCCTTCAAAATCCAGTACCACCTGGTGTCTGGCATACGCTCTGATCACGCTGTCGATCAGAAAAGTCATCGCGCTATTCTGGCGGGCAGCCTCATCTGCACCGGAGAAAAGAAATATCAGCCTGTTTTTGCTTTTCAAAAAGAAAGTCCCGGCACATAATTCGTTCCGCTCGCTGAATACACCGTACGCCACTCCCATTCCTTTATATATTGCCGCGTACATCAATGTTCTCAGGATGGAATAATGCCTGTCGCTCCATTTAGCCAATCCCTTTCCCCTGTTTTCACGAAAGAGTTTTACGATGGATTCCGGTTTGATATTCTTCATCAATGTCAGCTTATATTTCCCACTGTTCTTTAGATTTCGTTTCGTTTGGGTGGAATACCGGGCTGCGATCTTCTCGTAGCTATTGATCAGATCCAACAAGTGATTTTTATGATAAAAAACCGTAAAGCCCTCATCATCAACCTTGTTGAAACTATTCATCCGAATATCGATATACCTGTAATGCGCCGGGATATTTTTTAAAAAGTCCCCTGTTATCTCCGGAGTAAGCAGATTTTTTGAGAAAACTCCAAGTTGCTGAACGAAATAAGGCTGAAAGAGATAGGAGATACCCCATTTACGATTACCCGTGAGCGGCATTACCCTTTCATAATCACCCTCAACCAGTGCGTCCCATTCATCATGTACAATATCCAGGTACCACGAATAGGCATAGACCAGCCCATTGAACGACTTACGGATACATTTATCCCATGCCGTTTCATCAATATCCTGGTATTTTACGTAGCGGATCAAGGTAGATCAATGGGTTATCTGTTGAACGTCATCAGTCTTACTATATTTCATTTCATGCTGCTGCAAATAAATTGAATTCAATAAATGCATCTTTTGAGATGGCCCTACACCGGTCAAAACATCCTGATTATTTGGGGATTAAAAGGTTAACATTATCCTGCCGCCATCTCGAGCAATTCTTCATAGACACGCCGCCATCCTTTCCAGCGCTTCAGGTCGCTCAGACTTTCATTATGCCAGAGCGAGATGAACGTACCATTGACTTTCTTCACTTCAAAGATCAGCCTTTTGATCTGATCAATGGCTTCATCAGGAGTCAGGTTGAGATAGTCTTTTAACGTGCCATCCATAACCGCGAAAGGATGAATCCGCAGTTTGGTCTCTTCCTCACGGTCCAGGTCGTAAAAGCTGTAAGTACTGCATATTCCGGCCCTGAAACCCGGCAAAGCGGCATAACCCATGGTGTAGTCATCGGTAATATCATTTTCAAGCAGGTTGCGATAGGTATCTGGAAGCATTAACCGGAGAAACTGCTGCCTGCTTCTTGAAACATCCTGGTTCAATACTTCGCTTAGTTTTCCGGTCTCAAACGACAGGTAATTGGGATTCTCTATGGAGTAATAGGAAGGATGGATGCCAAGGGTAGCATAGTCAGCCAGTCGTTTCACCAGGAATTTGAAATGCTTGTTCCGGATGTTGACATTCTTGTCGAAACGGCTGTACCTGGCAAACAAAATAAAATAGATGGGTTTGAGGTTATATTTTTTCTGGTATTCGATTTGCAGGTCAAAGGTGTCGAATGGATCCGGTTTGTTTCCGAAGATCGTTTTTGTCCTGGCTACGATATCATACCAGTTGAAATCTTTTAGGTCAACGAAGTACCTTCCCAGTGAGCGAAACAGTCCTTTGTTAAGATAGGCATAAGCTGAATCAATATCATAGGTTGGGAAGAACCGGTAGATCCTTTCTGTAAATTGTATATTAGGATATTTCGATTTTAAGATTTGTTTGAGTTCCTGTGCCCAGATAAACCGAGTTCGGCGCTTTTACTCAGGTTGGCGGTGAACCTGCCATGTTCGTCCCTGACAAAGGGCTGATATTCTTCATAACGCGAGACGAGATAAAAAATGGCTGAAAAAGGGTCAAAGGGGAACAGGGAGGTTTTATCATAGGTGGGGAAAAGTGCCTTAATTCCGTTATGGTCCACTGTATCCAATTGCAGGCTGTCCACACCTCTTTCGAAAAGTAGTCCTGAACTGCAAATAAAGAGGTCGTCGGAAAATGCCTTTTCACCATAAATGAACTTGGGTAGATCCGATGATTGAAACTCATCGATATCCGTAGTGATATGATATTGGATCTTGAGCACATCATGGAATACCAGCCTGAAAACATAGCGCACGCGGCTCGACCTTTTCGGGGAATAGATCAACAACTTGTCCATCATGGTCAAAGTTAATTCATTTTTCCATCCTGCAGGATGGAAAAAGAAGGCTTTAAGAGTCCCCCTGCATTGTCAAAATCCCGTCAAAAAACTTTGCCGGATTTCCATCTGACACTTTGATCAGGCAGGGTTGTTTAAAACTCCCTGGATCATTCCAGGATGTTAACAACTCATATTGTTGTTCAAAACCTTATCCGGATGGAGGGCTTTCAGAGCCTGATTTTTCCTATTTTTGAAAGCTGTTTTTTCACCCATTTTATGGACAATTTCATTGTATCGGCACGCAAGTACCGACCGGCTACATTTCGGCAGGTGGTTGGGCAGCATTCGATCACATCCACACTTCAGAATGCGATCAAGAGCAACCACCTGGCACAGGCTTTCCTTTTTACGGGGCCCAGGGGTGTCGGGAAGACCACCTGTGCCCGGATCCTGGCCAAGACCATCAACTGCGAAAACCTTACCCCTGAAATTGAGCCCTGCGATAAGTGTGAATCATGCACCTCTTTTAATAACAATGCCTCCTTTAATATTCATGAGCTGGATGCCGCTTCCAACAATTCGGTGGATGACATCAGGACGCTGGTGGACCAGGTCAGGATACCACCGCAGGTAGGGCGATACAAGGTGTATATTATTGACGAGGTTCACATGCTTTCCCAGGCAGCCTTCAATGCCTTTCTCAAAACACTGGAAGAACCTCCCTCCTATGCCAAGTTTATCCTGGCAACCACAGAAAAACACAAGATCCTGCCCACGATCCTGTCAAGATGCCAGAACTTCGACTTCAGAAGGATAAGCGTGGAAGATATTTCAAGCTACCTGGCGTTTGTTTCGGAAAATGAGAAGATCACAGCAGAGGAGGAAGCGCTGCATATTATCGCTCAAAAAGCGGATGGTGCCCTGCGTGATGCACACTCTACATTTGACCAGATCGTAAGTTACAGCGGGGATACCCTTAGCTACAAAAATGTCATCGACAACCTCAATATCCTGGACTATGAATATTATTTCAGGGTGACAGACCTGATCCTTGAAAATAATGGCCCGGGATTGCTGCTGATATTCAACGAGATCATAGAAAACGGATTTGATGGTCAACATTTTATTATCGGCCTGGCCGAACACCTGCGCAACCTGCTTGTCCTTAAAGATCCATCGACTGTGGAACTGATGCTTGCCAGCCCATCCCTCAGGGAGAAATACCTGGAGCAGGCTGAACGCTGTGAGGCCGGTTTTCTGCTTTCTGCACTTGATCTGTGCAACAAGTATGACCTCAACTATAAATCAAGCAATAATAAACGACTTCATATAGAGATTGCCCTGATGCTGTTGGGCAGTAATAAAGCAGAAGAAAGTCCGGAAACTCAAAGCGTATCAAAGCCGGTAAAAAAAGTTGAACAGAAGTCTGCACCATCCCAAAAGGAAAAGCCTGCCACACCTCCTGCTGAAAAAAAGGAGCCATACAAATCCAAAGATACTGCTGTCGAAGAAGAGAAAAAATCTGCAATAACTCCTTCGATCAACCTGCCTCCGGCCAAAAATAAAAAAACTGGTAAGGAAGAAACTAAAAAGCAATCCATCCGTAACATCTCGATCAAGGATACCCTGAAAGCCCTTCGGGAGAAAAAAACTGAAATCCAGGAAGCCAGGGAAGAGGTTATTGCTACGGAATTCGACCAGGATACCCTTGAGCAAGTCTGGAAAGATTTTGTGGAATCCTACCAGGATAAGTCAACCAGTTTTGCCAATGCCATCGGGAAATATTCCCCGACCCTGAAAGACAATTTCACCATCGAATATAAGGTTGATAATATTCTCATTGCCAAGGATGTACTTAACATCACCGCCTTGCTTCAGTTCCTTAAATCCGAATTGAAGAACAACCAGATCAAGCTGAAGCATGTGTTGCCGGGTAAAAATGAAAAGAAGACCGCATACACGGACAGGGAAAAATTTGAGGATATGGCAAAAAGATACCCAGGACTTCTGAAATTAAGAGACCAACTCAACCTGGAACTGGATTTCTAGCGTGAAACCGGCACCAGGATCGAGGATTTCTTTTTGATTATATTTGCGCAATTTTTACGCAACCATTATAATTTATTTCCAATGAAAAGAAGTTTAACTTTTACCCTTGCCACCATGGCCATGCTGATCATGGTATCATGCGGCGGCACGAAAAATGTCAATATGGAGACAACAAAAGCGATTGACCCTCAAAATATGGACCTGGCCATTGCTCCGGGTGACGATTTCTTCAGGTATGTCAATGGCGGTTGGATGGAAGCCAACCCCATCCCTCCGGAATACACCCAGTATGGCGCATTTCATGTTTTATTCGATCAGAACCAGGAGGAACTGAAAAAACTTGTACAGGAAGTATCGAATGCTAAAAATGCCGAGAAGGGAAGCATCTCACAGAAGATCAGAGATTTTTACAATAGCGGCATGGATACGTCACGCATCAATGAAAAGGGCATATCCGCAATAACCAGCCAGATGGATGCCATTTCTTCCATGAAAGGGAAAGACGAACTGGCCATACAGGTGGCACAAATGCAAAAGTTTGGCGTGAATCCCCTGTTCTATTTCTATGTGGCTGCTGACCAGGTCAACAGCAGCATGAACATCATCAATTTCTACCAGGGGGGACTTGGCCTGCCGGATGTCGATTACTACCGTAATCCGGATGAAAGGTCTCAAAAGATCAGGGAGGATTATGTAACACATATGGCCAACATGTTTCTCCTCTCCGGTGAGACCGGGCAGGAAGCAAAGCATCATGCCGAGACGGTGATGGATATCGAAATGGCCCTGGCCGGCGAATCAAAGACCCGGCTGGAAAGAAGAATACCAGAAGAGAACTTCCATAAAGTTACCCTTGACCAGCTGGAAGAGCTCTCCCCGGCATTTGACTGGAAGGTTTATTTCGAAACATTCGGCATTACTGAACCGGGTGAGATCAATGTGGGGCAGAAAGACTTTATCGCAGGTGTCAGCAAGATCATTAAGCAATTTGACACTGATGACTGGAAAGCCTACCTGAAATGGAACCTGATCCATGAGTCAGCCCCATACCTGCAACAAGAGCTTGATGCAGAGAATTTTGCTTTCTACGGCCAGATCCTTTCCGGTCAGCAGGAGCAAAAACCAAGATGGAAAAGGGTATTAAACAATACCTCATCGGGGCTGGGAGAAGCCATTGGTCAGCTTTATGTTGAAAGATATTTTCCGCCCGAGTCGAAACAACGTATGGAAACCCTGGTGGGAAACCTGAAACTTGCCTTCGGCGAGCGGATCAAAAAGCTGGATTGGATGAGCGACACCACCAAAAAGGAAGCATTGGCCAAACTGAATGCGATCACCGTGAAGATCGGATATCCCGACAAATGGAAAGACTATTCCGTGATGGAAGTTGTCCCGGACAGTTATATCTCGAATATCTGGAGTGCCAATACTTTTGAATTCAACCGCGACCTCGAAAAGATCGGCAAGCCTGTTGACAAAACGGAATGGCACATGACACCACAGACCGTCAATGCCTACTACAATCCGTCCAACAATGAAATTGTTTTTCCGGCAGGTATCCTTCAGCCTCCTTTCTTCAACAAAGATGCCGATGACGCGGTGAACTACGGTGCCATCGGAGTGGTGATCGGTCACGAGATGACGCATGGTTTTGATGATCGCGGCAGGAAATATGATAAGGAAGGCAACATGAAAGACTGGTGGACACAGGCTGATGCCCGTCGTTTCGAAGAAAAGACAAAATTGCTTTCCGTGCAGTATGACCATTACAACATGCTGGATTCGCTCCACGTGGACGGCGCATTGACCATGGGTGAAAATATCGCCGATCTCGGCGGGCTGTATATCGCCTACGATGCCTATCAGATGTCGCTGAACGGCAATACACCGGAACAAATTGACGGCATGAGCGGTGACCAGCGGTTTTTTATGGGTTACGCCCAGGTATGGCGAACCAATATCCGAGATAAAGAACTGATGAGGAGACTGAAAGAAGATGTACACAGCCCCGGTGAAGCAAGGGTTAACGTACCTGTTTTCAATCTTGCGGTTTTTAATGAAGCTTTCGGTATTTCCAGCGAGGATAAGCTATATGTCCCGGAAGAAAAACGGGCACTCATCTGGTAAAGTTTCCGGAGAGGAAATACGGACAAGGGGGTTGGATCCTTGTTTGCCTTCGGGTTACCGAAGAAAATTGTACCAATATTGTTGAGGTTTCAGGATCATACCTGTCTCAAATTGTTTCATGTATATATAACATGCGTTTATTAACTTTACGCCCGCAAAACCCTTAAATGATATTTCTATGAAAATTGTTATGCGCTCCCTGGCAGTTATGCTGCTGATAGGCTTGACGCTTCCTTTTTTTGGTCAAACCATCGCCTCTGAAGATAAACTTCCGCAAGACCCTGATGTGTTGACCGGTCAGCTGGATAACGGCCTGCAATATTATATCCGGCAAAATGCCAAACCGGAAAAAAGAGTGGAGTTCAGGCTCGTTGTCGATGCCGGTTCCGTTCTTGAGGATGATGACCAGCAGGGGCTGGCCCATTTCCTGGAACACATGGCTTTCAATGGTACGGAAGATTTCAGCAAGCATGACCTGATCAACTTTCTGGAACAATCCGGCGTTGATTTTGGTGCAGACCTGAACGCTTATACAAGCTTTGACGAAACAGTATACATGTTTCAAATTCCTTCCGACAGGCAGGGTCTGGTCGACTCAGCGTTCATGGTGCTCGAAAACTGGGCACATAAGCTCAGCCTGGAAGATGAGGAGATCGACAAGGAAAGAGGTGTCATCCATGAGGAATGGAGACTGGGACTGGGAGCACAGGACAGGATGAGGAAAAAATATATTCCTGTCCTTTTGAAAGATTCAAAATATGCAGATCGCCTGCCCATCGGCAAGATGAGTGTGATCGATTCCTGTGAATACGATGCTGTTAAACGCTTTTATAAAGACTGGTATCGTCCCGACCTGATGGCCATAATTGTTGTAGGTGATATTGATCCTTCACTGGCTGAACAGCAGATCAAAGACCATTTCAGCAAATTAAAAAATCCAAAAGAAGAACGTGACAGGGTGCTGTATAATATACCTGATAATGACCAACCGCTCGTTGCCATTGCCACTGATAAGGAGGCAACAAATACAACAGTCATGATGATGCGGAAATTACCCAAGTATAAGGTGACGACAGAAGATCAGTACCTGACCATGATGAAAATGGATCTTTTCATTTCCATGCTGAATGCCCGTCTCTTTGAGATCACCCAGCAACCTGATGCGCCGTTTGTGTACTCGGGATCAGGATACTGAAGCTTCCTTGCCAGGACGATGGATGCTTTTACCATCTACTCCATGGTAAAGGAAAGCCATGTGATCCCCTCCCTTGTGACGATGATGCATGAAAACAAACGAGTGAAAAGGTATGGTTTTACACAGGCGGAACTGGACAGGCAAAAAGCCCAGATGATGAGCAATATGGAAAGGGCACTGGAAGAAAAGGATAAAACCGAATCCAGGCGTTATGTATATGAATATATCGGCAACTTCCTTGAAGATGAGCCTTTCCCGGGCATTGAATATGAAGCCGAAATGATGCGCACCTATCTTCCGTTTATCACCCTTGAGGAAGTAAACCAGATGTCGTATTTTATTGGCAAGCAGAACAACCTCGTTATACTTGTCACCGCCCCTGATAAGGAAGGAGTGGAAATCCCGACAGAATCAGAGATCCTGGAAGCAATAGAAGAAGCGAAAACCGCCGAATTGGATGAATACAAGGAAGAAGCGGTGGGGGCATCCCTGATCTCCACTGAGCTTGCTGGAGGCATGATTGCCAGTGAAAAGCAAAATGAAACTTTCGGAACGACCGAATGGATGCTGGATAATGGCGTACGGGTGGTCCTGAAACCTACAGATTTTAAAAATGATGAGATCCTCATGGATGCATTTCATTATGGTGGAACATCCGTTGCACCGGATGATGAATTCCTTTCCGCCAGTTTTGCCAGTGACATCGTATCCCAGAGCGGGGTCGGAGAATTTGACAACGTCACCCTTCGAAAATACCTTACGGGAAAGAATGTCAATGTCAGTCCGGGTATTAATACCCTATCACAGGAAATGTCCGGAAGATCGGTGAAAAAAGACCTGGAAACCATGTTCCAGCTCACCTACCTTTATTTTACGGAACCCCGGAAGGACACGACTGCCTTTAGAACCTTTCAGTCGCAGATGAACAGCCAGTTCAAGTTTATGATGAGCAACCCGCGTGCCGTATTTTATGACAAGCTCTATAAGCTGGCCACACAGAATGATCCCCGCACCATCGTGATTCCGACGGAAGAGCAGATCAACAACATCGATCTCGACCAGGCACATGATTTCTATGCAGCACGATTCATGAATGCAGCTCACCGACGAGGTTATCCATAAGGGTACAGAGCCTCAAAGCATGGTAGCATTGATGATGGATCAGCCTTTTACCTGGGACGGCAAAAACCGCCTGACCATGAACATGCTGATGAAGATCCTGAATATCCGGATGCGTGAAAGCATGCGTGAGGAACAGGGCGGAGTCTATGGTGTGCGTGGGTATGCCAACATGAGTAAATATCCAAAGGAAGAGGTCAACATCATGGTGAATTTTGGTTGTGCTCCGGAGAACGTCGACCAGCTTGTAAATACCGTCTTTGCGGAAATGGATACACTGGTCATGAACGGACCCGAAGCCGTCAACCTGGGTAAAGCGAAGGAAACCACCCTCAGGGATTATGAAACGAATTTTGAGGAAAACTGGTACTGGCTGGGCAAACTGAAGAACAGTTACTACTACAATGAAGAATTGAAATCACTGGATGAACTGAAAGCTGTTATACAGGGTATTACCGCCGAAGATATCCAGCAAATGGCCAAGGCTCACTTTACCAAAGATCATTACCTGAGACTGGTCCTGATGCCTGAAACGTCAGAATAAACCATATCTTGCACCTATGGCTGCTATTTCTAAATTCATCCTGCAAATACTGGGATGGAAGCTGGTGGGTTATCCTCCTGAAGGTATCACCAAAGCGGTTTTTATTACTGCACCCCACACCAGTTTTATGGACTTCTTCATCGGAAGGCTGTACTGCTGGACCCGACATATCCCGGCGAAGATATTCATCAAGAAAGAAGCTTTTAAATGGTATTACAGTTGGCTGCTGAAGTTTGTAGGGGGCATTCCTATCGACCGCAGCAAGCCCGGCAACCGTGTGGAGCAGGCAGCAGAAATGCTGAAAGCCAGGGACAATATTTTCCTGGCCATTACCCCCGAAGGAACCCGAAAAAGAGTGGAAGTATGGAAGCGTGGTTTTTATTTTATCGCCCAGAAAGCAGAAGTTCCGATCATCCTCAGCTTCATTGACTATGGTAAAAAGGAAGTGGGTATCGGCCCCGTTCTTGACGTGACCGGGAATATTGAAAAGGATTTCGAGACAATTGAGAACTATTACTGGGGTATGGAAGGTAAACACCCGGAACAGTTTAACCTCTGGGAGCCAGGTAAAGAATAGGGTTTATATTCATTGATCTACTGGGAGTTGTGTTGAACACACTATAACCAGCCAGATTTTTATTCACATCACATCCAGTCGTGTTGTGTGCTTCTCTATGAACTCAATGACAATCCGGTTGTAAACTTCGGGGTTGTCCTCCTGACTTATGTGTGAGGCTTCAGGAACAATGTACTTTTTGGTTTGCGGCATGATTTCATCAACTGCATCCAGCAAATGATGAAATAACCTGGGGCTTTTTTCACCGGCAATCAGCAATGTCGGAATATGGACTTGACCTAAATCTTCCTTATCAATACCTGGAAATCCGGAACCGGTCAGTTCTTTCTCGATCAGGTTCTGCCTGACCTGATTCATACGTGCTTCAGACAAATTCTCATATGCCTCTTTTCCGAGAGTTGCCTTCCCAAATACATCTATGGATTTATCCGTTTTACCCGCCTTTATTAATTTCGTAGCAGGTTCTATAGCTCCCGCACCGAATTTCAGGATCGACCATGCAGTTCCGGGCCGTGACAAAAAAAGTCTCAATAACTCTCCCGGTTGGGGACGATTACTGACAAACAAGGTAATTACGGGTGGTTCAGAAACAACAAGGGATTTTAATAACCGTGGGGATCTGATCGCAAGTAAAAGGCAAATAAACCCTCCGTAAGAATGACCTGCAAGATGCACCGGAGGATCAGATTTTTCTATTATTGCCTGAAGGTCTTCCACATGTTGCTTCATCGAGTAGTCTTCCCCCTCGGCAATCGGTTCATTTGGCCAATGGTAACGCCTGCTATAGGCTGTCACACGAAATCTTTGAGAAAATGGCCCGATTTGCTTTTCCCAGGTTCTGTAATCACTTGTTGATCCATGGACCAATACCAGGTCATCTCCATTTCCTTCT
Source organism: bacterium (assembly GCA_037382165.1). GTDB lineage: Bacteria > Bacteroidota > Bacteroidia > Bacteroidales > F082 > JAADID01. The sequence continues at coordinate 13,125 of JARRQC010000113.1, forward strand.
ACAATTCTTTTAAACTCATAATTATTTACTCGCATTTTGTTTACCAGCTTAAAATTCTACTACGACCCGGAAATCATATTCAGCTTTCATTCCTTTAACGGGTATTTCCAAAGAGTGAGATTTGTTCAGGAATATCCTTATCAGGCTGAGGATGCAGATTGAAGCAGTATTAAAAATAACCGGGTATATTTTTACCCAGTACAACATCCCTTGATCCGACCCAAATGTCACCTCTCTTTTCCAACGTTACTAGTCCTGTACTACCACCACGCGGATTTTCCGGGTTTATTTCCTTATCAGTAAGCAAATCATCCCCGGCAAAATGATAGCTTTCCAGCCAATAATATTTACCATCCGGTTCCATCACCGTGAGGTGAATATGAGCAGGTTCATTATGATTGGGGTATTCGCCCGGTTTCAATGTATAGAAAGCATAGTGGCCATTTTGATCTGTTTTAACCCACCCCCTGAGGTAACCATGACGCCTGGCCCAACCTTTCTCCTCCCCTGTTGTAGGATATACTCCAGTCTGATCTGTGTGATAAATATAAAGGATAACATCAGCAGCGGGAATTATTCCATCCTGCCGAAAGACAGTGCCGGTAATCTTTATTTTTTGTCCTGATTTGCTAAAATCAGGCAATGTGTCCACTGCATCGGGCCACCGGTCGTTGAATTCCAGTATTGCTTCACAGCCCTCACAGGCACCGCCTACCAAACGTGGCTCCACTTTTACTTGTGCCAGAGCAAAGTATTCAATGAAAATCAACAATACAAGAAGTTGGGGAATGACTTTCGTGCTCATAATCTCCTAAAAGGATGAATCAACAATATAAGCAATTGATGACGGAAATGCAAATCACGCTCAAATCAACTTGCAGATGGAGATCATTAGCATCGGTGCCGATTCATGTAATATTCGTATTGTTCCGGTTATTTCTCCAGTAGGAATATTCATTGCTTTCTTCATCTTCATCCTGGTCTTCGAATTCTTCCTCAAACTCCCACGAGTACTTTTTCCGCTGCGGACCTGAGTCCCTGAAATAGAAAGTGAGGATGATACCGGCAATAAATCCCCCCAGGTGCCCTTCCCAGGAAATGTTCTCTTTGGGAAAGAAATCGGGAAATATACCCCAGATCATGCTGCCGTATAAGAAAGCCACCACCATGGCGATGGCTGCCAGCTGCGTGTTCTTGCGGATGAGTCCGCTAAAAAATAAAAAGGAAGACAGGCCATAGATAATGCCGCTGGCGCCGATATGCCACGATTCCCGGCCGCCGAACCAGACCCAGATGCCGGACAACAGCCAGATGCCGGTCAGCACTTTGTAGGATATGCCCCGGTAAAAATAAAAGAGTGCCGTACAGAGTATCAGGAAAGAACCGGAATTGGCCAGCAAATGCCCGAAATCCCCATGCACGAATGGCATGGTGACAAGACCCGGTAATCCATCTGCGTGGAGCGGGTGAACACCCAGGAAAGATAACCTAATATCAAAGATCAACTCTGTTAATTTGATCACCCACATCACGAAGAGTAAGATGAGCGGTACAATAAGTGCGTGTAAGAACCTGCCCTTTTCCTTGTTCATAAGATATCCTATCCCTTCAACAAACGTGCCTGCCGGTAAAGATAAGGTTAACCATTAATTAATGCGAAGGCATCCCCAAAGTCATCGGGTTCAGCTATCTTTGCCTCCTTCCATCGCATACCCATGTTTAAAATATTTAAACTACTGTTATTAAGCTTGTTGACTCTCACTTTGTCGCAGTGTCATCATTCCGGGAAACCTGTGATACGTGCCACGGTACAGTCCGCCACACACCTTGACAGTCTGTCATCCGCCTCGGGTGTTGTCTATGCCAATTCAACCTATTATGTTGTCGGGGATGACAATCCCTGGCTCTACCGGCTCAATGAAAACCTGGAATCGGCTCAATGGATCAGGTTATCGGTAACCGATAGTCTCGTTGACGGAAGAACCCCAAAATCGCTGAAAGCAGACTTTGAATGCATGGAAAAACTGATCATTGACGGGCACGAATATCTTATCTTCCTTTCTTCCGGTTCCATGGAGATCACCCGCGACACGGCCGATATCGTGGATATCCTTACCGGTAAGCTGGTCAAAAAAAGAAATATCCGGCCACTTTTTCAACGTATCAAGGAAACTGCCGGAATAACAGGAGAAGATGAGATCAATATCGAAGGGCTTGCAATAACCAGGGAAATGGTTTATCTGTTTCACCGGGGTAATATCAGCGGGAACCTTGTGATTGCCATCAATACCAGGCATTTTTACAATTACCTTACAGAATCAGGAAGTTCGGTTCCGGAATTTGGATTGCTTCCCTTCTCTTTACCGGCTTATGAAGGAACAACAGCAGGATTTTCAGGTGCCTGTGCCACACCGGATGAAAAGTACCTTGTTTTTACTGCATCGATGGAGAAAACAGTTGACGTATACCATGACGGAACGATCACCGGAAGCTATATCGGCCTCATTCCCCTGGATGAAATATCAGCAGGAACCTTCTATGCCACCCTGATGAAAAAAGATGGGGAGATACTGCCTAAAAAACTGGAGGGAGTGGCCGTTCATGATGTCACAGGTAATATCGCCCATTTACTTGTTGTAGCCGATAACGATGACGGCACCTCTGATCTGTACGAAGTGGAACTCTTATTACCCGAAAAGTGACCGTTTGACAATTTGTTTGTCATTAAAACAAAAAGCACCCAAAACTGTTGAACATTACTGAATATGCTCATTCGAATTAAAATATTGATCTTACTTGCGGCGGTTCTCCTGCTAACGGTTGAGGGGTTTGCAACGGAAGTGAAGGACGGGGCTACCATCAGCGGTTTTATAAAAGATTCCAGCACCGGTGAATTCCTCCCGGGTGCCACCGTTTATGTGGTCGATCTGGGTAAGGGCAGTGTATCCAATGCCTATGGCTTTTACTCATTGACACTTCCCTTTGGCAAACACGAGATCAGGTACTCCTTTATTGGCTATGCGGACTATGACATTCAGGTGGAAATGGTGAAGGATACCACCCTGAATATAGAACTCGATCCTTCCTCGCAAGCTCTTGAGGAAGTTGAAGTTCGCGGAGAGGCCGTCAATGAGAATGTCACGTCCAGTCAGATGAGTGTGAATACGATCAACAGTAAAACCATCCGGGAGATACCGGCTTTCATGGGCGAAGTGGATCTGATCAAAGCCTTGCAACTTCTTCCGGGCGTAAAATTCGTGGCTGAAGGCACCTCCGGGTTTAGTGTCAGGGGAAGCAGTCCGGATCAGAACCTCGTACTTCTGGACGAGGCCACCATCTACAATGCAGGACACTTGCTGGGCTTTTTCAGTGTCTTCAACAATGATGCGGTTACCAGTGTGCAATTGTATAAAGGTGATTTGCCTGCGCAATATGGAGGACGTTTGGCTTCGCTGGTGGATGTGCGCATGAAAGGGTGGAATCGGACTGATCTCCAGCAGGTTGACATTGGAAGGGCCTATCCTTCAGGATAAGATCTCATTCATCGTTTCCGGAAGACGGACCTATGCCGACCTCTTTCTGAAACTGTCAAGGGATGAGGATCTTCGAGACAACCAATTGTATTTCTACGATTTTAATGCCAAGGTAAACTGGAACATCAACCACAAGAACCGTGTCTATCTTTCCGGTTATTTCGGCAAAGATGTATTCAAAGGAGGGATTTTCGGAATGAACTGGGGCAACCTTACCGGCTCCGTACGATGGAATCATATATTCAATGAAAAGCTTTTTTCCAATTTTACATTCGTAGCCAGTAATTTCAGCTATAACCTGGGCATCCCGGAAGGAAATGAACAGGCTTTCCTGTGGCAAAGCAGCATGCTGGATTACACATTTAAAGCTGATTTCAGTTGGTTTGCCAACACCAATAATAACCTGAGTTTCGGATTCAACAGCACCTACCATGATTTCTACCCGGGAACCCTTGAAGGGCTTGGCAGTGAGACCCCTTTCGGTAAATATTCGATTCCTGATAATTATGCGCTGGAAAGCGCCCTATACATAAGCAATGAGCAGAAAATAGGAAGCCTGCTTACCCTGAAATACGGGCTGCGTTTTTCCATCTTCAACAATATGGGGCCGGGAACGCAATATTATTATGACGCTGAAGGCAGCCCGGTTGATTCGACAATATACGCTACCCGTGATTTTTACAATACCTACGTTGGCTGGGAACCCAGGGTAGGAATGGTTTTTAAGCTTTCTGAAACCTCGTCTGTCAAAGCGAGCTACTCCAGGAATTACCAGTACATCCAACAGGCATCCAACAGCACGGCAGGATCTCCTTTCAACATCTGGTTTATGTCCAGTCCCAATGTAAGACCGCAGTTCAGTGACCAGGTGGCCGCAGGTTATTTTCGCAACTTCAGCGAAGGCTTATTTGAGACCTCAATTGAAGCCTATTACAAGTGGACGCATGATGCCGTTGATTTCAGGGACCATGCCGACCTCATACTTAACAGATATCTTGAAGGGGAGGTGCTTACCGGCAAAG
>JARRQC010000114.1:0-2379 GCA_037382165.1 bacterium
GGGTATTGATATAGATCAAAAAGTACTGCCGGGGACTCCCTTTAACAGAAATAAATACCGGGGAAGAAGCTTTTGTGAAACTACCAGTTTTGAAGCTGTCTGAGCAGTTTGTCCCTGTCAAGCAGATGGATTTGCTGACCGTCTGTTTCAAGGATACCCTGTTCTTTCAATTCTGTCAATGTGCGTACGATGGTCTCAGTTGTTGTACCGGTCAGCGCAGCCAGGTCGGTTCTGAGCAATGAAATGGTGGTTGATTTTCCTTCGGTTGTCAGTTCAAGCAGTTTGGCGGCCACCCTTTTCCGCACACTGTCATAGGCCATGCGCATCAGTTCCTTCTCTTTTTCAGAAAGGTTTTTTGAAATCATCTTGAGGAGTTTGCCGGCCACATCCCTGTTCTTCAGGATCATTTCCAGAAAGAGGTCCCTGGGTATCTGGTAAATAAAACATTCCTCAAGGGTTTCCGCATTTTCGCGGTACACCCGATCTTCCAGAACAGGCTGATAGCTGAAGAAATCACCGGCGGAATACATATTCGAAATCAACTCTTTCCCATCTTCATTGATCCGGAAAGTTTTTACACGTCCCTTTTTTATGAAATACACATAATGGGGATAATCATCGATACGGAAGATCAGTTCCCGTGACTGATATTCATGCCCCAGCCAGTCTTCGGGTATCTCATCTGCAGATAAGAGTTCACCCTCTTGTTTGAAGAACATACTTATCCCTGCAAACGCATCCTCATCCTCATTTCGCGCGTTCTCATCTTTTTTAAGCCGTGTTTCGACCGCCTGGATCAGTTCGGTATCTTCAAAGGGTTTTGTGAGATAGTCATCGGCACCCATTTCCATGCCTTTTCTTCGGTCGCTTCTTTCAGATCGTGCGGTAACAAAAATAAAAGGTATGGATGAAGTGGCCGGTTCATTTGCCAGCACGTGGAGCACACCAAACCCATCCAGTTTAGGCATCTTTACGTCACATACAATAAGGTCGGGTATGATCCTGCGTGCTTTTTCCACGCCTTCCTTACCATCGCCGGCAACATCCACGTCATAGCCTGCCAGCTCGAGTAATTCGGCCATATTCTCCCGCATGATCCGGTCGTCTTCAATAATCAGTATTTTCTTCATGATTTTCTCATTGGAAAGCTCACCGAAAAAGTGGACCCCTCGTTTTCACGACTTGTAAAATGAATTTCTCCGTCCATCAATTCAACATACTTTCTTACAATATGCAATCCCAGCCCGGTACCTTCCGAATAAACCAGTGCATTTTCTGCACGGAAAAAACGCCGGAATATTTTGGATTGTTCTCCTTCAGGGATGCCAATACCCTGATCGGCTACCTCAACGATAAATTGCTTTTCATCAATGAAAGATCTGACTTCGATCTTCCCATCTTCAGCTGAGAATTTAGATGCATTCGAAAGCAGGTTGTTGAAAATGTTCTTAAAGATGGTTCGATCCAATAGAATGGATTCCCTTACCCCCTCATGTTGGTAATGGAACTGTTGTCCCTTTTTGCCCATCGGCTGGAATTGCGCCACCAGTTTTTCCAATATTTTAGCGGGATCTAGCATGATGAGGCGGACAGGGATTTCTCCCCTTTCAATCACTCTCAATGAAAGGAAGCGGTTCAGAATCGTAGTGAGGTTTTTCGCAGATTCGCCGATCTTGCTGAGATGGTTATCGACCTTCTCATGGTGCCTGAACCGGTTCCATGCCTGCAGGTCAGCCTGTATGTAGCGCCTGATGAGCTGAAGTGAAGAAGTTATACCAGCCAGCGGCGTACGGAACTCGTGTGAAGCGATGGAAAGGAACCTTGATTTCATATCGCTGAGCTCAGCTTCCTGCTCCAACTCGTGCTCCAGGTTAGAGATCTTCTCTTGCTGGTTTATTGCCTTTTTTTCACTTGCCATCAACCGGGGATCAGATACCGTTGTCAATACACCCACCAAATTGGAATTATCGGATTCATACGATGGTTGATAAGCCAGGGTAAGCAGGAATTCGCTGCCCGCCTGATCCAGGATCCTAAAAGATTCGTTCAAACCGCTACTACCCGGGGATGGATGGTTAACCCGTTCAAGGAATTTATCAAAGGGAGGACGGGAGTTATCCTTCAACCATTGTTTTAGTTTTTTTCCTTCGGGTTTGGCGGAACCAAAATCAAAAACCTCAGTTGCCATCTTGTTGACCTGTACTATCTTTCCCTGGAAATCGACGACCAGCATGCCAAAGGGCAAATCCTGCAGCATGGAAACATAATCCGGATCGGTTTTAGGTTTTGTTTTGATACTCATATTACTGACCGGCAAATAGAATCAAAGATCAATTCGCATACCTGGGGGAAAAGCCCGGTAGCCTGTGATGTCAATAC
>JARRQC010000114.1:2424-10872 GCA_037382165.1 bacterium
AGGATTGTAACCTTACAGGCGGTCATATTCTCTCTGGGTACCTTAACCGGATGGCCATTTGGAAAATTTTTTGTTTTTTTATCCTTACAGTAAAAACTGCCTATGCATATCTGGTATATCTTACTTATTCTGCTTGTAACGGCAAGGATTTTTGGAGAGGTCAGCCGGCGTTTCAATATACCCCCGCTCACAGGGGAGATACTGGCGGGAGTCACCCTCGGCCTGGTTTTCAATTCCTATTCCGACACCTTTCCTGTTCTTGCGCATCTCCACGACCATGAAGTATTCACAGCCCTTACTGATCTGGGTATATTTTTCCTGATGCTTTTTGCCGGTCTTGAACTCAGCTTCAACTCGCTGAAAAAGGCGACCGGAAAGGCAATATGGGTAGCAATTGGAGGGATGTTGCTGCCTTTGGCCCTTGGTTTGGGACTTGGCTGGTTCTCTTTCCCCGATTCTGAATTGAAAACGGCGCAGGTTTTTTTCCTGGGCGTTGCCCTGGCTATTACAGCGGTCCCTGTGGCCATCAAAGTTTTGATGGATACGGGAAAATTACAAAGTAAAGCCGGCCAGACCATTGTTTCGGCAGCCGTGATCGATGATGTGATCAGCCTGCTTTTACTTGCCGTGCTGACCTATTTCCTCAATACCGGGAAAATGCCCGGCCTGAACGGTATCCTGTTGTTGTCAGGCAAGATCGCCTTGTTTTTCCTGATCACCATTCTTTCCGGATTGTATCTGTTGCCTTACCTGATCAAACAGGTCACGCGGAAGGTCAATATCGAAGAATCGGAAGTGAGCTTTCTGCTGGTGATCGCCCTTGGATTTTCCGTACTTGCAGAAACACTGGACATGCATTTCATCCTGGGCGCATTTATTGCCGGTTTGTTTTTCAGCCGGCGTGAGATGAAAAAATCGATTTATGAAGATGTCAAGAAAAAGATAGGTGCGATCACCTCGGGCTTTTTAGCACCCATTTTCTTTGCATCCATCGGCTTGAGCCTTGACCTGTCAGCTGTCATTCATATCCCGGTATTTGTTGTGTTATTGATCCTCGTGGCTTCCGTTGGCAAGATATTGGGTGCCGGATTACCTGCCTGGCTATCAGGCATGAAAACAAGAGAAGCCATGGTTGTCGGAAATGCGATGAATGCGCGTGGTGCCGTTGAGCTGATCATTGCTGATATTGCCCTGCGGGCGGGACTGTTTGAATTGCCGGATGATTCAACGATGATCCTGCACCTTTTCTCAGCGGTGGTGATCATGGCCATCGTTACCACATTAATGACCCCGCTGATCCTGAAAAGGATCGTATCGTAAAGGAAGATCCCCTGTATTTCAACAGATTTCGTTCAACAAGCTCACATCAGTCAAGCAAACTTTCGATTTCCTTTTTCAGGTTTTCCCACTGTTTCTTATTTCCGCCAATGGCTTTCAATACCTCTTTCGCCTTGGATATGCCGAAGTTGGCAGCCTGACCAACACTGATTTCCGGAGGCATAGACAACTCACCCTTGGTCACCTTTGCATCTATAATGAAGGGTTTAGCGGAAGACTTCGCCTTTTCAATGGCGGTTTCCACTTCTTCAGCGCGACTAATACTGATACCATCACCGCCGCATACCCTGGCAAATTGTGCAAAATCAAAATTATTGACCTGGAGGGCATCGAAATTCGGAGCCAGACCCGCTTCTTCCATTTCTATCTTTACAAATCCCAGTTCGGAATTGTTAAATACAATGATTTTAACGGGTAAACCGTATTCCACGGCAGTGGAGAAATCATGGAGTGTCATGTGGAAAGCACCGTCCCCTGCCATGGCCCATACCTCCCTTTCGGGGAAAGCCAGTTGAGCACCTATTGCTGCAGGCAGTCCCACTGCCATCGAGCCGTGGTTGAAAGATCCGAGAATACGCCTGTCAGAATGAAAACTCATGTGATTGGAAGACCAAATTGCAGATGTACCCGTTTCTATGGCGAAAATGGCATCAGCACTTGCTGATTTACTCAACAGTCCGGCCAGCACCTGGGGGTGCATCGGCTCCAGGTCACTTTCAGTATCTTCTTTTTCAGCCTGCTCTTTTTTCCATTCCGTAAATGACTTTCTCAACTCATCCTGAAAAGCACTTTTATCTTTTTTGTTGGACAGTTCGGATAAGGCAGCGACCGTATGTTTTACATCCCCGTGCAATCCGATGGTAACCGGGATGCGGTTCCCAATACTTTCCGGCCTTATATCCACCTGTATCACCTTGTTTTTTCGCGGCAGGTAATCCGTGTAGGGGAAATTGGTACCCAGCATGATCAGCAGGTCACAATCCATGACAGCCCGGTATCCGGAATTGTTACCTATCAGGCCGGTCAATCCCACGACGGGATCTGTATCGTGATCAAAAATATCTGACGCACGCAGCGTGTGTGTGATGGGCGCCTTGATCCTTTCGGCAAATTCCAGGACTTCTTCACGGGCATCGCGGCACCCGGCCCCGCCGAGAATACCAATGTTTTCAGCTTCATTGATCAGCCCTGCCGCTTTTTTAAGCATTTCTTCCGATGGCAGTGTGGTGGATTTTGCGCGAAAAACCTCACCAGGGTTTTCCTCGTTGTCAGGCACCTCTTCATCGGCAATATCTGCCGAGAGTTCAATCCTGCATACCGTTTTTGAATTTATGGCGATCCGGATCGCTTTGCGCATGACAGCTCCTGCTTCTCCAGGTGTGCGTACAATTGCCTGGTAAGCGCAGATGTCATCGAACATTTTTTGCAGGTCCACCTCCTGGAAAAAGTTCTTTCCTCTTTTTTCAGCGGGTATCTGTCCGGTAATCGCCAGCAGCGGAACACGTTCTCTTTTGGCATTGTATAATCCGTTGACCAGGTGGAGGGCCCCCGGACCCACCGTACTGGCACATACGCCGATATTGTTGTTTAATGCTCCCTGTGCATAGGCAGCATAACTTGCATTTCCTTCATGCTTAACCCTTACCCACCGGATTGCATCTTGTCCTGCGAGCGCAGAGACGAGCGGGTTGAGTGCATCACCGGCAACGCCGAAGATATGGCGAACACCTTCCTTTTCCAATATTTTCAGTAACAATTCAGATACATTCATAATTTTCATTTTTACAGGGAAGATCTCACTTACCCCTTTCTCATTTCAATTTTCTTTTCAGCAACTGTGCATTAATGGCCACAATGATGGTACTCAGGCTCATCAATAAGGCGCCAAGGGCGGGACTGATTAATATTCCTGCGCTATATAGCACACCTGCGCCCAGGGGGATGGCGACCACATTGTAAGCAGTGGCCCACACGAAATTCTGGATCATTTTCCTGTGTGTGGCTTTCCCGAACCGGATCAGCGAAGCAATGTCCTTTGGATTGCTGTTCACCAATATGATATCTGCCGTCTCAGCAGCGATATCCGTACCGGAGCCAACCGCAATGCCCACATCTGCGGAAGCCAGTGCCGGAGCATCATTGATCCCGTCTCCTGTCATGGCTACATAATTGCCTTCATCCTGTAATTTCCGGATGCGTGTTAATTTTTCATCAGGGGACATGTTAGCATAAAAGCCATCCAGTCCCAGCTGATCACTCACTTTTTGAGCCGCGTCATGATTATCGCCTGTCATCATCAGTATCCTGATGTTTTCATCCTGCAAAGTACTTACCGCTTCATAGCTCTCTTCACGAATCTCATCGCTAAGCACGATGGATCCGGCAACTTCCCCATTAATCAAAACGATCACCACCGTATCCTGACCATTCAGGAAGGACTTATCAGGAACTTCGACATCCAGTTCTTCCAGGTAGTCCGGACTGGTAATTTTCACTTTTTTACCCTCCACATCGGCTTCTACTCCCTTGCCCGTTATTGCATTAAAGTTTTTCGCTTCGGGGATGGAAATATTCTTTTCTTCTGCTTTACGGAGAATGCCAGCAGCAATGGGGTGTTCTGAATTGCTTTCGAGTGCCCCGGCATAATGCAGGATATCGTTCTCATCATAGTCGTCATGGAATGACTTTATTTCAGTGACCCCAAAGTTCCCTTTTGTGAGGGTGCCGGTTTTATCGAAAATAAGCGTATTGATCTTCCTTGCCTGTTCAAATGCAGTCCGGTTTCTGATAAGCAAGCCACGCTCAGCTGACAGCGAGGTAGAAATCGCCACCACCAGCGGAACGGCCAGGCCGAGGGCATGCGGACAGGTGATAACCATTACACTGGCCATCCTTTCCAGGGCAAAAACAAACGGTTTATCCAGCAACAGCCAGGCTGCCAGCGTCCCAAAACCTATGGAAAGGGCGGTAATGGTCAGCCAGAATGCGATCCGGTCAGCCAGTTTCTGTGTTTTTGACTTTTCTTCCCGGGCCTTTTCAACCATCTGGATAACCTTGTTCAGGTAGGCCTCTTCGCCGACACCCTTCACCACGACTTTCAGGGTGCCATTCCCGTTGATCGTCCCGCCAATCACTTCATCATCTGCGGTTTTGACCACCGGTTTGGATTCACCGGTAACCATGGCCTGGTTAACTTCGGATTTACCATCTGCTATCTTTCCATCTGCAGGAATCTTCTCACCGGGTTTGACCAGTACTTTGTCATCCGCTTTCAATTGATCCACAGGGACATCTTCCACCTCATCATCCTTCAGGAGATGGGCTTCGGAAGGCATCATTTCCACAAGTTTTTCAACGGACCGCGATGCGCCAAGTACTGACTTCATTTCGATCCAGTGTCCCAGCAGCATGACATCCACCAGGGTAGCCAGTTCCCAGAAGAACTTTTTACCCTCCATGCCGAAGGTGGTCAATGAGCTGTATCCCCAGGCCACACTGATCGCCACGGCAATAAGTGTCATCATCCCGGGACGCTTATCTTTCCATTCGTCCACTAAACCTTTCAGAAAAGGCCATCCGCCATAGAAGAAGACGAACGTTGATAAACCGAACAGCACGTATTGAGCGATATTTCCGGGAAATGGCACATCATAATGCAATAATCCCTGAATCATCGGGGACAGAACAAGGATAGGAAGCGTCAGTGACAGGGAAACCCAGAATCGTTTCCTGAAATCGCGGATCATCATCTTATGGTGATCTTGATGATGATGGGATTGCTTATGATGTTCCTGATGTTGTTTATCCATTTCATTGATTTTTTGCACCGTTAGGAGTGAAATCCCTGTTTATCAGCCGGAACCTTTTAGATCATAAAAACACCTGCCCGTAATTTCGCGCAGGTGTCATTAGACTATAACCTACAAGCTATGTCGTTTATATTTACCATTGTCCGGATACCCCAATGCAACACAAAGGAGTAAAATGTTCATGAATTCCGGTTGGCAAAATGCACAGGTAATGTTTTACATGAGCTCATTGACATGCTTTTTGAATTCGTCACTGTCAATTTCACCATAATCATACTTGTTTTTAAGTATATCCAGGCTCGGGTTCTTGCCGGGAGGCGGTTTCCTGTCTCCTTTATGCATCAGGATATAGATCACTGCCCAGACAAATAATCCCAGCATTACCAACCCGGTAATCCACCAGAAAACACTTACTGTTGTTAACCAGTTCATAATTACCAATAGATTCGACATGCGCTACATTCTCCTTTCTTTTAACGATGACAATACCTTACAGGCTATTTAATTCCAATGGCTGCTTAAAGGCTTATGAATCTTCTTCAGCATAGAAAAATTCATCCACTGATTTCTCGAATTCATCCATTTTCTTTTCTACATCCACACGAAATTCATCCCAGTTTTCCTCAGCATTTTGAGAATATTTGTCCAGTTTTTCCTGGAGTTCATCCCTTTGGTCCTTTAATCCCTGTAACGCCTCGTCAGTTTCCTGAGTCAGTTCAATGTGTTTTTCTTCCAGGTTATTTTCAAATTCCCGGATGCGCTGATCAAAAGTTGCTATCATTTCTTCAAGATCATCTTTCATATCCTGTTGTTTTTCATTCAGGTCACTTTTGACCTCTTCCATCTTGTCTTTCATTTCGGCGGATTGCTCCTTGTCCTGTTTTTCCTGCATCTGGTTTCCGCAGGAGAACAGCCCTAACATGAAGACAGACATCAGGTATATTGCAAATTTGTTCCGTATCGTTTTCATTTTTTCTTAGTTAAAATTATGTACATGAGATTTTTACGGTTCATGCTTTCCGTTGTATTATTTTCTTCTTTCGAGACCTTTGGTTTGCCTTATACATCCGGCTTCAGGCATAGAACATGACCGGTGCATGAAGTTCATCGATAATGGTCCTGTGTAGTTCATTGGGGAAGGGAGACAGTCTTTTCGCCGGACTGAATACCTGGGGGAGGATGATAAAATCATACTTGTTCCGCTGAAAGAAATTGATGATCGTTTCCGCATAATCGTCCCCTGCAAGCACATTGGAAGTGATCCTTAGCTTGTTGTCCAGGATCTTTTCCGCATAATCAACCCAGCTTTTGCTTTTCATATCAGCTTCCGGGTATTTTTCCATATCCATGACATCCACTAAATTGACATGCATCCCCAGCGGGCTGAGCATATTGAGCAGATCAACAACAGGGTCATTCCTGTCTTTTTCAAGGTCATAGACCAGCATGGCTTTGGCGGGCTTCCGAAATGCCAGGCCCGGCGGAACAATAAGAGTATAACCTCCTGTGTATTCGAGCATTACAAAATATTCATCCTGACTCTCAATTACCTCACCATCCGGATCAGCTGCAACGATAATGAAAGGCGGTTTTTTGTCTTTCCTTACCTTATTCAAAGCTTCTGTCAGACTACTGACATCGACAAGGGTATCAACCCTAAGTGGATAGTTCAGTTTGGAGGCTTCCTTGCTCAGCAGGTTGGCCAGTGCCGTTTCTGCCTGGTGTTTGTCCCTTTCCAGTGTTTTGTCATAGGAAAGTTTCTCTCCTCTTTCAAAAGTCTGGGAGGGGCGTAGGGAATGATGCTTTCATGCGCTCCTTTGATATCACTGATTATGATGGTTTTCATTTTGAATTCTCTTCCTGTTTATATTTTTCAAGTGTAGCTTTGAGGGTATCCCGGTATTCTATCAGGGATTCCATCGTCAGCTCTTCATTGTCCGGTATGGAACTCTGCAGTTCTGAATGATAGGGTTCCAGTTCAGGATAATTTTCCTGAAGCTCGACCCTGAGATCCATAATTTCTTTATTCAGTTTTTTTATTGATTCCATATTTTTTATTGCATTTCCTCTGTTATGATGGCTTCGTCCTTAATGCCAAGTTCTGACAAACTCTTCAAAACCGATTCCATCATGGGTGGAGGGCCACAGAGATAAATCATACCTTTTTTATTTGCGATATGCTCGCTTAAAAAGTCCCTGGTGACCTGTCCGTGATGATAGGCTGACTTCTTTTCATCAGAAAGGATATTGATGAGATCATCTTCAAACAATTCATCCAATTCCTTATGCAGGATAATATCCTTTTCGGTTTTGTTGGCAAAGATCAACAGGTTGCCTGCCAGTTTATTTTCCTTGCGAAGGTTTCTGAAAATGGCTATAAACGGCGTAATACCCGTACCTCCGGCGATAAAAGTTCCGGTTCCTTTATATGAAATGGCACCGAAAATTTCATGCAGTATCAACCGGTCTCCGGTCTTCAAGCTGTCCAGTTGCCGGGTGACACCCTCATGCTCCGGATAGATCTTGATGATAAATTGTAAAAAATCATCATCTATCAGATTGGTAAAGGTAAACGGACGCTTTTCATCCTGCCATCCCTCCGTCTCCAGGGCAACTTCAGTAGCCTGACCCGGTGTGAAGGTGTAGTTCGCCGGTTTCTCGACAACGAAACTTCTTACATCATGGGTGACAAGAAATTTGTCCAGTATTTTTACGCTGTGTTTTTCCATGTTTCCGGGTTAAATCATTCTATCGGTATTCAACTGCCCGTTCAGGCATATACCTCAATTGTTTTTGCAATTATTTCAGGAAAACTTGTTCCTTTGAAATTAGTGGTGATAATTACGCTGCATTAATTGATTAGCCATGCATTTTTCGTATTTATCGGAATATCTGATTTATGTTCAGACTTCCAATTCTACGATGTCGGATGTGGAGAACAAATAAGTTTTCATTTGATTATCCCATTCATCCATATTCCTGCGTAACCATTCAAGAGCCATGCAGGCATGTTCCATTTCTTCGTCCCGGTTGTGTTTGAGTATCATTTTCAATTCCGGGTCGGACGTCACTTCCATCCGTTGCTGATACCAGTCGATCGCTTCGATTTCTTCCTTGAGCGTATTCAGTGCCCGGACGATATCACGTGTTTCATTTGATAATTCGCTGGTTGGTTCATGATAATCTTTCATGGTATTTCCGTTTTATTCATTCATCTGCAAGCAATTTATTTTGACTTGCCTTTTACTCTATGCAAAGGAACTGCGAATCAATTCTTTATTGAATGAGATACATCAATGAA
>JARRQC010000114.1:10918-12145 GCA_037382165.1 bacterium
TGATCAATTTCGGGAAGGGGAAGTGAAATTTGAATTTTGAATTTTTAATGGTGATTTGGAAGGATGAATGGTGATTTGGAAGTTGATGAGTTGTGAGGAAATGAAGTGGAAATCGACTGCAGCTCCAATCCCTGATTTCGGCTCAGCCGAATTTCCACAAATTTTTTGAAGCAAATTTCCCCCGTGGCGAAAGAATTGGAATGCTGACCTGCTAAAGATGCTATACATGGTGTACGTAGAGCAATATATGCTCAAACCATTGCAACATCTGCAACCCATGCATCCCCGCATCTCAAATGCAAAATAAAAAAGCCGCCGTCACAAAATGGGCGGCAGCTTTAAGGAGTATTTGCAATATAGACTATTCTCCCGGTATAAACATCATCACTTCGTCTTCGCCATTAAAGTACACGCCGTCATAGGTTTGTCCTATCAGTGCACCTACTGTTGAATAGCAATCCAGGTTGGTCTCCATATATTTGAAGTGGAAGACCAGGTCCATCAAACCGTCTCCATTCACATCTTCTTCATGACGTTTTAAAGTTCCATCCATTTTGTTTGTGTGCCATTCAGATGCCCCTTCAAATAATACTGTTGTATGATCAATGGTCAATGCGTCAAAGTCTTCAGTAGATAAAATGGCCACCGGGATCAACGCATTGTCATTCATGCAATTGATGGAGTTGGGATACGATCCGGGTTTGATATCCACCGTAACCTCGATCGATTCGAAATAGAGGTTATCTATGTAGATACTGTTGGGATATGGATCCTCATCATAAAAACTGACAGATTTTACCGTTATTGAACGGGCACCCGTCAAACCGGTTAATTCAATCAGTTCACACCCGGTAGGATCACCCTGGGCCAGGTATGCGGTCGCAGATCCCAATACATCACCAGTTCCGTCCAATCCGCTGTATGCGGTCAATGTCATCTCATCCGAATCGGACGGTCCGCCATCTCCTGCTTCAACAGATACGCTGACAATGAAGTTATCGAAGTTAAAGATGAAATAGGGACCGGTAAAAGGATTTGTTTGTATCCCAAATGAACCATTGCATGGACTTCCGGAACCAATCAATTCGTCCGATGAGGGATAGGCATACACCCCCTGGGATGCATACCGGTCTGGTTCGATCAGTTCTCCAGGGGTTACATCATTAAAATCAATCAAGTTCATATTGCTTGATTTCAAGGTGTAAAACTCCGCGGTTTGGTCGGTGC
>JARRQC010000115.1:0-6909 GCA_037382165.1 bacterium
ACTGATATTTAGAGGATTAACCCAATATCCACACTTAGAACCTAAACTTAAATGGAGAAAAATTTATTTATGGACTTCGGAGAGACAACCAATGAAAAGTTGAAAGAACAAAGCGATCTGAAAAAGGAAGAAAAAAGCTTTTATGACAGAGTTCTTGAGGAAAGAAATCAATCAGAAATTGAAGAGGATAGTACAGTTGCCGTATCGCATTCCATGATCAAAATCGGTGAACCGACCCAGGAGGTAAAAACCGAAGAAAAACTGCCGGAACCAAACCCGATGAAAGAGTACAATCATGATGAAGTAATCACTGCTTCCACGGAATATTTCAAAGGCGATTCCCTGGCGGCCAATGTGTGGACCAATAAATATGCACTGAAGGACAGTAATGGGAACCTTTATGAACTCACTCCGGATGATATGCACCGTAGAATTGCCCGGGAGGTTGCGCGCATAGAAAATAAATACCCTAATCCGATGACGGAAGATGAAGTATTTGAGGTCATCAGGGATTTTAAGTATATCGTTCCGCAGGGCAGCCCTATGGCAGGTATCGGGAACCAGTTTCAAATCTCCTCCCTTTCCAATTGCTTTGTCATCGGTAATGAGGGAGATTCCGATTCCTACGGAGGTATACTCAAAATCGATCAGGAACAGGTTCAGCTGATGAAAAGGCGTGGAGGTGTCGGGCATGATCTCACACACATTCGTCCGGGAGGGAGTCCAGTAAAGAATACAGCGCTTACTTCAACAGGTGTGGTTCCTTTCATGGAACGTTATTCCAATTCAACCCGGGAGGTTGCCCAGGATGGACGCCGCGGTGCCCTGATGCTGAGTATTGGCATTAAACACCCGGATGCGGAGCATTTTATTGATGCTAAAATGGAATCAGGGAAAGTCACAGGAGCCAATGTTTCGGTGAAACTTGATGATGAGTTCATGCAGGCGGTGAAAAACAATTCTACCTATACTCAACAATATCCTGTCCATTCTAATGACCCCAAAGTCAAGAAAGAGATCAATGCAGGCGTACTGTGGAAAAAGATCATCCACAACGCCTGGGCATCAGCGGAACCCGGTGTACTTTTCTGGGATACCATCGCCCGTGAAGCCATTCCTGACAGGTATAAAGAGCATGGATTTGAAACCGTATCGACCAATCCCTGTGGTGAAATACCGCTTTGTCCTTACGACTCCTGTCGTCTCCTGGCACTCAACCTGTACAGTTATGTCGAGAAGCCTTTCACCGATGAAGCCTACTTCAATGGGGACCTGTTCATCAAGCACGCGCAGACCGCCCTGCGTATCATGGACGATATCATCGATATGGAAGCAGAAAAGATCGATGCTATCCTTGAGAAGATTGATGCGGATCCAGAATCGGAAGAAATAAAACGGGTTGAACGAAACCTCTGGGAAAATATCAGGAGGAAAACACTCCAGGGGCGCAGGACAGGAATCGGCATCACGGCGGAAGGAGACATGCTGGCTGCCCTCGGCTTACGTTACGGCTCAGATGAAGCCATCACTTTTTCTACAGAAGTCCACAAAATGCTGGCCATTGAAGTATACCGTTCTTCTGTATACCTCGCGGAAGAAAGAGGTGCCTTCCCTATTTATGATGCGAAAAAGGAAGAAGGGAATCCATTCATTGAACGGATACGGGAAGCTGCACCCATGGTTTATGAAAAAATGACCAGGGTGGGACGCCGGAATATTGCCATGCTGACCATCGCGCCCACGGGAAGTGTGAGTATCTGTACAAGAACAACTTCAGGTATTGAACCTGTTTTTATGGTGTCCTACAAGCGCCGCCGCAAAGTGAATCCCAACGATAAAAAGGTAGTGGTAACCTTCGTGGATGAGGTAGGAGATGCATGGGAAGAATACAATGTATTCCATCCCAAATTTGAAACCTGGCTGGAGATTAACGGCTACGATGTTGACAAGGTCAAAACCATGACTGATGAGGAGTTGAATGATGTTATCAAAGTTTCCCCTTATTATAAAGCTACTTCTGCTGATATTGACTGGGTAAGTAAGGTTAAAATGCAGGGTGATATCCAAAAATGGGTGGACCATTCGATCAGTGTCACGGTAAACGTGCCCAAAGAAGTTTCAGAAGAACTTGTCAGTGATATTTACCTGACCGCCTGGGAAAGCGGATGTAAAGGCATGACCATATACCGGGACGGTTCACGTTCTGGCGTGTTGATCAGTAATGACGCTAAAAAAGAAGAGGAAAGGGTATTCGTAGAGACCAAAGCGCCACCGAGACCCAAACGACTGGAGGCTGATGTGATTCGGTTCCAGAATAACTATGAGAAATGGTTGGCCGTAATAGGTAAGATCGATGGTAAGCCTTATGAGATATTTACCGGCCTGGCAGAAGATTTTTTCCTTCCGCCCTGGGTGGAAAACGGATGGGTCATCAAAACCAAGGTAAAGGACGAGCCCACAAGATATGATTTCCAGTTTAATGACAAACAGGGCTACAAGATTACGTTTGAAGGTTTGTCAAGGTCCTTTGAAAAGGAATACTGGAATTATGCCCGTTTGATTTCAGGGGTCTTACGTCATGGCATGCCCATTCCCTATGTCATCGACCTGGTTTCGAACCTTAACGTGGAAGAAGATAACATCAACACCTGGAAGAATGGGGTGGTTCGCGCCCTCAAACGCTATGTCGAAGACGGAACCGTATTGGATAAGATTTGCGATGAATGCGGTGAGAAAAGTGTCGTTTATGAAGACGGATGCCTTACGTGCAAATCCTGCGGGCACTCCAAGTGCGGGTAAAGGTTAGTATATTTCATGGTTGTAAACCGTTTTCCGCCTGTGTGGAAAGCGGTTTTTTTATGCCGTTTTAAAAATGGATCTTATGGTAATCAAAAGTCTGCCTGTCGGCATAACCACTGATCTTCCCGGCTAAATGGATGAAGAGCTCCAGGTTGTTGTCCTTAAACCATTTTAAAGCATCCGGTTTCTTGTGGATGGCATCGGCAAAGACGATATAAAAATGAAATTCATGCTTTCGGAGCCATTCTATAGCATCTTCTTTCTGATCAATGGCTCCGTCAAAAGCTGCAAAATGCGTTAACTTATGTTTCATCAGCCAATCCCGTGCCTCCTTGCTTCCCTTGATACAGCTGCTCAGTGCGGCAAGCTCGGGATACCCGTTGTCGAGCAGCCATTTGAAAAATTCCTCCCCATTTTCATCGAAAGTCTCTCCAAAGGCAAGTAATATCTTCGGTTCATAATTAAGCATGGTATAAAGATACAGAGTTTCAGGCAACCGGGGGGTCGATACCTGATGATACTTCCTTCCTGATTTCTCATAGTATCAAGGCCATACCGGGGAATAGTATTGCATCCGGATGGAGCAGGCATGAAATCATAAGCCAGCAAGACCATCATACACTTTCAAACCGCTTGCGGGCAGCGCGAAACTTCAGCCATTGGCTATGTTACATGCGGGAATCTTCAGATAGATATTAATACTTATCGATACAGTTCAGGTCTGCAAAAGCAACTTCAAGCCTGGCTACCATCGACACTTCTCCTTCACGCAACCACTTCCTGGGATCATAATATTTCTTATTGGGTACATCCTCCCCTTCGGGATTACCTATTTGCCCCTGAAGATAATCGTGGTATTTTGCCTCGTATTTCCGGACACCATCCCAGGCGGCCCATTGGGTATCGGTATCGATATTCATTTTGATCACACCGTAAGAGATCGCTTCCTCGATCTGGGCAGGTTCAGATCCGGAACCGCCATGGAAAACGAAATTCAACGGATTGGGGCCTGTATTGAACTTTTGCTGGATATATTCCTGGGAATTCTTCAGGATAATTGGCTGAAGCTTGACATTCCCGGGTTTGTATACACCATGCACATTGCCGAAAGCCGCTGCAACAGTAAATCTGTCGCTGACTGTACTTAGCACTTCGTAGGCCCGGCCTACTTCTTCGGGTTGCGTATAGAGCTTGGAACTGTCGACATCGGTATTGTCCACACCGTCTTCTTCACCTCCGGTGATGCCCAGTTCGATCTCGAGGGTCATCCCCATCTTGTTCATCCGCTCAAGATATTTCCTGGATATTTCGAGGTTTTCTTCCAGCGGTTCTTCGGACAGGTCAAGCATGTGAGAGCTGAAGAGTGGTTTTCCATGCTGAGCATAGAATTCTTCTCCGGCATCAAGTAAACCATCGATCCATGGTAATAATTTTTTAGCCGCATGATCGGTATGAAGAATGACCGGTACTCCGTAGAGCGCAGCCATCTGGTGAACATGCATCGCGCCTGAGATGGTTCCGGCTATGGCAGCTTCCATGCCTTCGGCTTTCAGTCCTTTCCCCGCATAAAAGGCTCCTCCACCATTTGAAAACTGGATAATAACGGGAGAATTCACTTTGGCGGCAGCTTCCAGTACAGCATTAATGGAGTTTGTGCCCACAACATTTACGGCAGGAAGCGCAAATGATTGTTCGCGGGCCACTTTGAAGATAAACTGCACATCGTCACCGGTAACAACACCCGGTTCTATTCTTTCTGAGATTTTTGTCATTTTTATTTTGTCTATCGGATTAGCGCGCCAAAGTTACTTATTTATTTATGTCTGAAATGAAGCTTACCATCCCATTTCATTGAAAGGAAAATTACATTTATAAAACCGAATGAATACAGCCTGTTTAGATGAGTTAAAACGTTTTCGCAAATAAATTGCAGGAGTGCTAAAATGATATTTTTATATCTTTAGCCGCCATTATTTTTCAATCAAATACAATTAGCACACAATCCAGTCACTAAAGCATCCAACTTTATGATCAAAAAATTATTAGTGGCCAACCGGGGAGAGATTGCCATCCGTGTCATTCGCACCTGCCGTGAAATGGGAATCAAAACCGTGGCTGTTTACTCAGATGCCGACAGAAATTCCATGCATGTAAGGTATGCAGATGAGGCCTACCATATCGGCCCTTCTCCTTCCAATGAAAGTTACCTGGTGATTGATAAAATCATTGATGCAGCAAAACAGAGCAAGGCCGATGCCATTCATCCCGGATACGGGTTTTTATCTGAAAATGCTGCATTTGCAGATCGATGCGAAAAGGAAGGGATCATTTTCATCGGCCCATCCTCTTATGCCATCAATACCATGGGAGACAAGATCACTGCACGTAAGACGATGATCGCTGCGGGAGTACCTGTTGTCCCGGGGACATCAGAGCCCATCAGGGATCTGAAAGAAGCGATCAACATCGTAAAAGAGGTAGGCCTGCCGGTCATGGTGAAAGCCAGTGCCGGTGGCGGTGGCAAAGGGATGCGATTGATAACAAAAGAGGAAGATATTGTACCTGGTGTTACGGCTGCAAAGTCTGAAGCCAAGGCTGCATTCGATAATGATGCGGTTTATGTAGAGAAATATATCAACTCTCCCCATCACATCGAATTCCAGGTGCTTGCGGATCAGCACGGCAACTGTATTCACCTTTTTGAAAGGGAATGTTCGGTTCAGCGCCGGCACCAGAAAGTTGTAGAAGAAACTCCCTCCCCCATCATGACAGAAAAAGTTAGGACGGAAATGGGAAAACACGCGGTAGCAGCTGCCAGGGCAGTGAATTATGCCAGTGCAGGCACCATAGAATTTATTGTCGATGATGACCTGAACTATTATTTCCTGGAGATGAATACCCGCCTGCAGGTGGAGCATCCTATTACAGAAAGGGTCGTCGGGGTTGACCTTGTCAGGGAACAGATCAATATAGCCAATGGAAAAAAACTATCCTACCGGCAGGAAGACCTCAGGCAAAACGGTCATTCCATTGAAGTCAGGATCTATGCTGAAGATCCGGATAACAATTTTATGCCTAGTCCCGGACTGGTTAAACATCTGAGTGAGCCGCTCGGACTGGGAGTCAGGCACGACGGATACATTTTTGAAGGCTATGAAATACCGATGTATTATGACCCCATGGTTTCTAAGTTGATCGTCTGGGCACCCAACCGCCCGGAGGCCATCGAAAGGATGAAAAGGGCGCTGTATGAATATAAGATCGTAGGGATCAAAACGACCATTCCTTTTCTTAGCCGTATAATGGATGCACCTGCATTTCGCAAGGGAGGATACAACACCCACTTTATCCAGGATCATCCAGAAGATCTGAAACCTAAAAAACAACCCTCAGAAAAGGTAAAAGACGTGATGGCCATTTCGGCCTTTGTGAAATACCTCTCTGACAGGGACAACTCAAAACCAAATGGCCATCGAAGTCGGCCAATCAGCAACTGGAAGCTCTGCGGAAGACAAAGAAGCATGAACCGTTCTTAGATCACCAATCAATTATTGCCATGCCATACGAAATAAAAATAGATGATGAAATCAAAGCCATCGAGATCCTCAACCTGGATGGGAACCTTCTGCATGTTAAGATAGGTGAGCGAACTTATCAACTTGATATTGTTGAGGTAGAAGAAGGTATTTATTCCATCACCCTCGATGGAAAATCCTTTAATGTGGACTTAGCATCCATCGGAAACAAAAAATACCAGGTAAACACACTTTACAATTCGATGGATGTGGAGGTGATTGATGCTGAATCAAAATACCTGAACAGCAGGAAATCACACGAAGATGAGGAGCAATCCTTCATTTCCACGCCCATGCCTGGAAAAGTAGTGAAAATTCTGGTCAAGGAGGGGCAGAAAGTCACCGCGGGGGAAACACTCATTGTGGTTTCGGCCATGAAAATGGAAAGTGAATACAAAGTTTCATCGGATAGAACAGTCCGGGAAATCCTTGTTGCTGAAGGTGATAGTATTGACGGCAACCAGCCCCTGATCACACTTGAATAACATTGAACCACACAACATCCAAAAAGTATAATCATGTCAAATCAGCTCAA
>JARRQC010000115.1:6958-9263 GCA_037382165.1 bacterium
TGAAGAAAAACACGAGTTAGCAGAACTGGGTGGAGGAAAGGAAAGGATTGAAAGACAGCATGCTGCCGGCAGACGGGTTGCACGGGAACGCATCCTGGATTTACTGGATCCCAACACTTTTGTTGAGATTGACAAATTCGTCACCCACACCTGTACCGATTTTGAAATGGATAAGAACAAGATCCTTGGTGACGGTGTAGTGGCTGGTTATGGCAAAATAGAGGGAAGGATTGTATATGTTTTTGCCCAGGATTTTACGGTTTTCGGTGGATCCCTGAGCCGTGCCAATGCCAACAAGATCACCAAGATCATGGACATGGCCGTTAAGATGGGAGCCCCTGTCATTGGGTTGAATGATTCAGGAGGGGCGCGTATCCAGGAGGGGGTGGAAAGCCTCGCCGGCTATGCAGATATTTTTTATCGCAATGTGCGAAGTTCAGGGGTAATTCCACAGATATCAGCCATTTTGGGACCCTGTGCCGGGGGTGCAGTTTATTCCCCGGCCATCACAGATTTCATCCTGATGGTCAAGGAAACCTCCTATATGTTCGTGACCGGTCCTGATGTTATTAAGACTGTAACCAATGAGGAAGTGACCATGGAAGAACTTGGCGGCGCCATGACACACAACAAAAAAAGCGGCGTGGCTCATTTTACTGCTGAAGACGACGAACAGGCTATGATGATGCTTCGTGAATTGATGAGCTTCCTTCCTTCCAACAATATGGAAGACCCGCCAAGAAAAGTATCAACCGACGACCTGACACGGGAAATTCCCAAATTGGATACTATTGTACCTGACGACCCGAACAAACCTTACGATATGAAAGAGATCATCCTGGCGGTGATCGATGATGGTCATTTCCTTGAAGTACAACCTCATTATGCCCAGAATATCATCTGTGGCTTTGCCAGGATCGGCGGTCGCCCCATCGGAATTGTTGCCAACCAACCTGCTGTACTTGCCGGCGTACTGGATATCGACAGTTCCACAAAGGCAGCAAGATTTGTCAGGTTTTGTGATGCATTCAACATACCGCTGGTTACCTTCGAGGATGTTCCGGGATTCCTTCCGGGAACTGCCCAGGAATTTGGCGGGATCATCAAGCATGGTGCAAAACTCCTTTACGCTTTCGCGGAAGCGACCGTACCAAAGATCACGGTAATCACCAGGAAGGCTTATGGTGGCGCTTATGATGTGATGTCAAGCAAACATATCGGAGCCGATTACAATTTTGCCTACCCGACTGCTGAGATCGCTGTCATGGGTCCGGACGGGGCAGTCAACATCATTTACCGCAATAAGATTGAAAGTGATGGACATCGCAAAAAAATCGTGGAGGAATACAGGAATAACTTCGCCAGTCCTTATAAAGCTGCTGAACTGGGGTATATCGATGAGATCATCTATCCGCATAATACACGTAAGAAACTGGCACAGGCGCTGGAAATGACAGAAAACAAATCAGACAGTAACCCGCCTAAGAAACACGGGAACATCCCTTTATAAACCAGGGAAACCAAAAATAAGAATTACAATTTCAGATTTTTACGCTGGAAAAATATCAGCCAGAATACACCTATTGTGATGGAGGAATCCGCAATATTAAAAATTGGGCGGAAAAAAATAAACCGTCCGTCAGCACCTAAAATAAAATCAGGAATCCAAGCGGGCAGCTCTGTCTGTGAAATATTGATGACAGGAAAATAAAGCATATCGACTACCTTCCCATGTAAAAAACTGGAATAGTGGTTCCCTTCAGCTGCCAGCTGGGCAACGGTATGATAACTGCTTTGTGTAAATAACAGGCCATAGAAAGCGCTGTCAATAATATTTCCCATGGCTCCTGCGAAAATCAGCGAGATGCTGATGATCAATCCCGCGGGTTTTTTCCTCCTGCAGAGCGCGACGAGATAAAAACCGATGACCGTAACGGCCAGGATCCTGAAAATACTCAGACTCATCTTACCCCATTCCCCTCCAAACTGCATTCCGAAGGCCATACCATTATTCTCGGTAAAATAGAGGTAGAACCACTGGTCGAATACGGATATCTCTTCTCCAATGGTCATATTCAGTTTGATCCAGACCTTCAGGGCCTGGTCAAGGATAAGGACCAGGAAGATAACTATGGCTGCTTTTTTCAAGATAAAAAGACGGTTTAACCGTTCTCTAGTTGAGAGGTGTCGGTTTGGACATTTTCAGTTTGGCATCAATACTAAGGGTAGCATGTGGCACAGCCCTCAATCTCTCCTTGCTGATCAACTTACCGGTAACCCTGCAAATGCCATAGGTTTTGTTTTG
>JARRQC010000116.1:0-10381 GCA_037382165.1 bacterium
ATCACAATAAAACTGCTTTTGAACAGGCTTTTTACAAGCGTAGTACTGGCCATCCTGCTGGGAAGTTGTGTGTCCACTATGGACAACGACAAAGGAAATGAACTGGCAAGGGTAGGCAACAAATACCTTTACGAAAACGACATTAAAGGGCTTGTGCCTTCGGATGCAACGACCCGCGACAGTCTTGTCATGGTTAGAAACTACGTTGACACCTGGGTAAGGACACAACTGATGCTGAGTAAAGCTTCCAGAAACATCGCCATTCAAAAACTTGACCTGGACAAGCAGCTGGAAGATTACCGGAATTCCCTTATTATTTATCATTATGAGACGGAATTGATCCGCCAGCAATTGGACACCATCGTCAGTGAAGAGGAAATTGCCCGCTACTACAATGATCATAAGGAAGATTTTGCGCTGAAGGAAAACATTGCGAAAGTGTACTATATGATCACGGCAAAGGATTCGGAAGAAGAAGAGATGCTGGAGGAAATCTATACCTTACCTGATTCGGTGTTGTTCGACAGCCTGGAGACTTTCGGAAAGACCTACGCCAGGGCATACTGGCTGGATACGGCAACCTGGATAAATTTCAATGACCTGATGGAAATCATACCCATAGAAACCTACAACCAGGAATTGTTCCTCCGGGGCAACCGCAAAGTCTCTCTCGCAGATGATGAATTCACTTATCTGCTTACATTTGTCGATTTCAGGATCAAAGATGAAATTTCGCCACTCGATTTTGAATCGGCCGATATCCGGAAGGTCATCATTAACAAACGCAAAATGAAGCTCATCAAAAAGGTTCGGGAGGATATTTATGACAAGGCCAATGAGCAAAATGAATTTGAGATCTACTATGAGTAAGCCGGCAATAGCATGGAAGAAGAAGACCGCTTTTACACATTCTGATGTACTGTGGCTGGCCCTTCTTATCATTTTAACAGGTTTACCTTCCACAGAAGCCTGTTCGCAGGAAGAACAGATCATCGACCAGGTAGTCGCCGTAGTGGGCAGGAATATCATCCTTGAATCAGATATTGAAAACCAGTATCTCAACTACAGGATGCAAGGGGGTATCAGCGGCAATGCCACCGATATTCGCTGCAGGATCCTGGAAGATGTACTTGTCCAGAAACTGATGGTAACGCAGGCTGAATATGACAGTATTGTTGTCAATGAGGGACAGGTGGAAAGTGAACTGGACCGGAGGCTGGGTATGTTCATCAACCAGTTTGGTTCCCAGGAAAAGATGGAGGCTTTCTACAACAAGTCCATCGCTGAAATCAAGTCGGAACTCTATGACATTATTGAAGAGCAGTTGCTGGCACAACAGGTCCAACAGGATATCATCATGTCGGTAAAGGTCACTCCATCAGAAATCAAGTCCTATTACCGGAATTTACCGGAAGACAGCATTCCGCTGATCAAAACCCAGTACGAAATCGCCCAGATCGTCAAGAAACCGCCGGTCAGTGTTGAGGAGAAGATCAGGGTTAAGGAGCAACTGATGGATTTGAGAAGCCGCATCCTGAAGGGTGAGAACTTCTCAACGATGGCAATCCTTTATTCCGAAGATCCCGGTTCGGCCAAGAACGGTGGAGAACTCGGGTTTTACGGCAGGGGACAGCTCTACCCTGAATTTGAAGCGGTCGCCTTTAAACTGAAAGAAGGGGAAATCAGTAATATAGTCGAAACGGAAGCCGGATACCATATCATTCAAATGATAGAGAGAAAAGGTGATTATATTAATGTGCGACATATTTTGCTCATCCCGAAAGTTTCACCGGTAGATCTGCTCAAGGCCAGGAACGAGCTCGACAGTATTGCCAGGCTGATCAGGGAAGACTCGCTCGATTTTGAGCTGGCCGTGGAATTGTATTCTGACGGTGAAGATAAAAACAGCGGCGGGCTTCTTATCAATCCCTATACCGGGGGCACCATGTTTGAAGCCGAACAACTTGACGCCCAGGTTTCCTTTACCATAGAAAAAATGCAGGTCGGGGACATATCCAACCCGGTGCCTATGAAAACGGAAGACCAGAAGGACGCATACCGGATTTTAAAACTGATCAAAAAGACCATTCCACACCGGGCCAACCTGAAGGACGACTATGCCCAGATACAGGAATGGGCAAGAAATGACAAGCAGTATGACGTGATTGTCGATTGGATCAATGAAAAGCTGGAGGAAACCTATGTGAGGATCATAGATTCCTATCAGGGGTGTATATTTGACCATAACTGGACCGGCGATTGAACATGCTGTGTATTTCCGCCGTTAATCTTCCTTAACGAATAGCATACCATGGAGTATAAAACAGATGTAGAAGCGATAGATGATTTTGTAGCGAAATATGGCGACCTCAGGAATGAGATCGCTAAAGTGATCGTTGGTCAGGATGAGGTCGTAAAAAACACGCTCATTTCCATTTTCAGCCAGGGCCATGTATTGCTCGTTGGGGTACCCGGTCTGGCGAAAACCTTACTGGTCAATACGATAGGTCAGGTTTTGGGGCTGACTTTCAGCCGGATACAGTTCACACCCGACCTCATGCCTTCGGATATTATCGGAACAGAAATCCTCGACGAGTCCAGACATTTCAAGTTTATTAAAGGTCCTGTTTTTGCCAATATCATCCTGGCGGACGAGATCAACAGGACACCGCCCAAAACCCAATCAGCGCTGCTGGAGGCCATGCAGGAAAAAGCAGTAACCGTCGCAGGTGAATCCTATTTTCTGGAGACGCCATTTTTTGTACTGGCAACTCAGAATCCTATAGAGCAGGAAGGAACCTATCCGCTGCCGGAAGCCCAGCTGGACAGGTTTATGTTCAATCTTATCCTGGATTATCCTTCTTTCCAGGAAGAGATGAATGTGGTAAAAAGAACCACTTCAGGGAAAAATGAGGAGGTACAGAAAGTACTCGACGGCAAGCAAATACTATTTTTCCAGCAATTGCTCCGCAAGATACCTGTAGCTGATAATGTGATGGAATATGCGGTGAGGCTGGTAGCCAAAACACGTCCCGGAAACCCCGACGCGCATGATTGGGCGAACCGTTACCTGAACTGGGGTGCAGGCCCCAGGGCTTCACAATACCTGATCATCGGTGCGAAAACACATGCCGCAATCCACGGTAAATACTCACCGGACATTGAAGATGTCAGAGCTGTTGCCCTTCCGATCCTGAGACACCGGCTGGTGCGGAATTACAAAGCCGAGGCAGAACGTGTCGGTGTCGATGACATTATCAATCATTTCCTTGATTGACAAATGCCGGCATGAGGTGGCGATCGAACCACAGCACTTGAATTTACAATCAAAAAATATTCTTTACTTTTACCATCATTTCGCCCAAAATGCCCGAATACAATTTCGATCCTATCAGGCCATACTATCCGGAGGAGCTTCCTGAGGCATTACAGCGTATAGTAAAGGACGAAAATTTCAAACATCTTCTCAATTATCTTTTTCCGGAGGATCAGCATGGAGCGCTGACGGATAAAATTCTCAACGCGTCGGGATTTCATGCTTCCCGTCATCCGTTCGATCCTTCAGAAAACAGCCGGGGAAGTTACCGTGTCCGGTATCGAAAACATTGAAAAAGGAAAAGGGTATGTTTTCATTGCCAACCACCGCGACATCATCCTCGATTCTTCCATTCTGGCACTGCACCTGGTCAATCATGGTCATGAAACCTGTAAGATCACCTGGGGAGATAACCTGATGATTTCCCCTCTGGTGGTGGATATTGGGAAAGTGAACAGGATGATCACCGTTTTCCGGGAAGGCAGTCCCAAAGAGATCTTTAAAAATTCACTGCTTCTCTCCGCATATATTCGTGAATCGGTTATAAAAAAATAACAAACCGTCTGGATTGCCCAACGCAAAGGAAGGTCGAAGGACGGAACCGACACAACAGATGTAGGTGTCCTGAAAATGCTTAGCATGACCGGTGGAAGAAATATCATCGACTCACTGAGGAGGCTCCGCATCACTCCGGTTTCTATCTCCTATGAATGGGAGCCGTGTGATGCCATGAAAGTCAGGGAACTGATGATCTCAGAAGATGCTACCTATGTAAAAGATGAAAATGAAGACCTGAGGAGTATCATCGGAGGTGTTGTCACAGATAAAGGCCGTATTCATGTAGGTATCGGAAAACCCCTGGATGAAGAACTCAACCGCATCAGCAGTGCACAGCGTCCCAATGATATACTCCATAATATCGCTCAGCTGGTAGACCGGCAGATCCATGACAATTACCGGTTGTGGCCGAGCAACCAGCTCGCCTATCAATTGCTTACCAACCACAAGGAACCCGGCGGGGAATTCAATGACCAAACCGTTAGCTATTTCAACAACAGGATGGAAGCTGCAATCCATATCGACGAATCCAAAAAAGAGAAGCTCAGGGAACTCTTCCTGAAACTGTATGCCAACCCGGTCGTCAACAAAAACACAGGCAAATCATCGACTGAAGATTAACTTGCTGAATTACCGACTTTTCATCACTCCTAAACTTATTATTAAATGCATTGTTGTACCTTTGCACACCCTGAATATGTCAGCCTGTTTTGTAATGACAAATTGATATGCAGATATCCGGAGAACGCATTCGAATACAAGACTACTTTAACATTCTTTTCAATGACGAAAAGGTCAGGATCAACTCCGATATCATGGAGAATGTCGGGAGGTGCCATGATTTCCTGGTGGATTTCTCAGTAGACAAAGTCATCTATGGCGTAAATACAGGACTTGGCCCGATGGCTCAGTACCGAATCGAACAGGAGGATCAGGTCAGATTGCAATACAACCTGATCAGGAGTCACGCTTCCGGCAGTGGTGCACCACTGGATGTCATCTATGTCAAAGCGGCAATGATATCAAGGCTTAAGAGCCTTTCTCTCGGTTATTCAGGCATTCATCCCGATGCCATCCAACTGCTTCAGACCCTGATCAATGAAAATATCATTCCATTTATCCCTGAACATGGCGGTGTGGGCGCCAGCGGAGATTTGATCCAGCTCTCACACATCGCGCTTGTTTTAATCGGTGAAGGCGAAGTACATTATCAGGGTAAATGGCAACCTGCTGCAACAGTTTTTGATCAGCTGGGTATCCAGCCGCTGAAAATTCACATGAGGGAAGGACTGGGCCTGATCAATGGCACTTCGGTCATGTCGGGCATTGGCATTGTCAATACGATCCGTGCCAGGCAACTGATGAATTGGTCGGTGATCAATTCCTGTATGATCAACGAAATTGTACAATCATTCGATGATCATTTCTCATCGGAATTGAATTCCACCAAGCAGCACAACGGTCAGCACAGGATCGCCAAAGCCATGCGTAAGGTTCTTGCCGACAGCTCCCTCATTGAAAAACGGGCCGATCATCTCTACAATGGGAAAATAGAAGAGAAGATCTTCAAGCAAAAGATCCAGGAATACTATTCACTCAGGTGTGTTCCGCAGGTCCTGGGACCGGTTTGCGATACCATCCGTTATGCCGAATCTGTTCTTTCGGATGAAGTCAATTCCGCCAATGACAATCCCATTGTTGACATGGAAACCAAAACCGTTTATCACGGGGGAAATTTTCATGGGGATTATGTCGCCTTTGAAATGGACAAACTCAAGACCGGGATCACCAAATTATCCATGTTGGCGGAAAGACAGATCAACTTCCTGATGAACAATAAGTTGAATGAAGTGCTGCCGCCCTTTGTCAACCTGGGCACTCTCGGTCTGAACCTGGGCATGCAGGGAGCTCAGTTCGGCGCGGTTTCCACAGTGGCCGAAAACCAGACACTATCAAATCCTGTTTACGTGCACAGTATTCCCAATAACAATGACAACCAGGATATCGTCAGCATGGGAACCAATGCTGCACTCATGGCTGGAAAAGTCATTGACAATACGTTTGAGGTACTTGCCGTGGAATGTCTCGCTATTATCCAGGCGATCGATCATCTCGGTATCCAGGATAAACTGGCCTCACAAACCAAAATGATCTACACAAAACTGCGTGAGGTCGTCCCCGTCTTCAAGGATGACAAACCGAAATATCAGGAGCTGTCGCGGATCAAAGAATTATTAAAGACCTTTAATCCTGAAATCATCGAATGATCATGAAGATTGCATTAGTAACGGGAGGTTCGGGAGGTATTGGAAAAGCGATCTGCCTTCGACTGGCTGCCAGCGGTTATCATGTGCTGGTGCACTTTAACCGGAATAAAGCAGCTGCTGAGGATATTGTTGATAAAATCGAATCATCCGGCGGATCCGCGGAATCCATTCAATTTGATGTAGCCAACAAGCAGGAAGTAAACAAAGCACTTTCAGCATGGAAAGCAAACCATGGTGAAAAATATATTTCCATCCTCGTAAACAATGCCGGAATCTCCAGGGACAACCTGATGGTGTGGATGGAACAGGAGGATTGGGTCAGGGTGATTGACACCAACCTGAACAGTTTCTATTATGTAACATCGGCGCTGCTTCAGGACATGGTGGTCCATAAATTCGGACGGATCATCAATGTGGTCTCCCTGTCAGGGATCAAAGGGTTGCCGGGACAGACCAATTACAGCGCTGCAAAAGCAGGGGTTATCGGTGCGACCAAAGCACTCGCACAGGAAGTGGCGAAGAAGAAAGTTACCGTCAACGCGGTAGCTCCGGGTTACATCAGGACCGAAATGGTCAAAGATTTGGATGAAAAGGAATTACGTAAGATCATACCCGCCCACCGGTTTGGAACACCGGAAGAGGTAGCTGCTACCGTGGATTTCCTCGCTTCTGAAGACTCCTCCTATATTACTGGTGAGGTGATCAACATCAACGGGGGACTTTATACCTGACCCGGGAATGCCGTTCTTCCCAAACAGGGTATTCAATTTATTTATCCATAATTTGTTATTATTGCTGACCAATTTTAAAGCCAAAAATGCGTAGAGTTGTCATCACGGGAATGGGGATTTATTCAACAATCGGTAAAAACCTGGAGGAGGTAAGGGATTCGCTGTACCATGGCAGGTCGGGCATTATTCTGGATAAGACCAGGAAAGAGTTGGGATTCAGATCTTCATTGACAGGCGTAATCGAAAGGCCAAACCTGAAAGGGATCCTTCCCCGACGGATGCGGATCGGACTTCCCGAACAGGGCGAATATGCCTATCTTGCCACCATGGAAGCCCTCGAAAATGCCCGGATCGATAAGGATTTCCTTCACAACAATGAAGTGGGCATTTTCTACGGAAATGACAGCTCATCTACATCCGTCGTTGAATCAGCCGACCTGATCCGGAATAAGAAAGACACCATGCTCATCGGTTCCGGTTCCATCTTCCAGTCCATGAACTCGACCGTATCCATGAATCTCTCCGTAATTCTGCAGCTCAAGGGCATCAACATGACGGTCAGCGCTGCCTGTGCCAGTGGCTCTCACGCCCTCGGACTGGGTTTCCTGTTTATCCGGCAAGGTTTGCAGGACAGGGTGATTTGCGGCGGTGCCCAGGAGATCAACGCATTGTCCATGGGAAGTTTTGATGCACTGGCGGCATTTTCTGTGAGGGAAAATAATCCAACCGCCGCCTCAAGACCTTTTGACAGGGACAGGGACGGGCTCGTTCCCAGCGGCGGAGCCGCCACATTAATCCTGGAAGATTATGAATCCGCAAAGAAGAGAGGCGCTCCCATCTTCGGGGAAATTCTGGGATATGGCTTTTCATCCAATGGAGAACATATATCCGTACCGAATGTGGAAGGTCCGGTAAAAAGTCTTGAAATGGCCCTGAATGATGCGGGAGTAAAACCAGCTGAGGTTGATTATCTCAACGCGCATGCCACCTCTACCCCTGTGGGTGATTCCAACGAGGCCCAGGCCATCTTCCAAGTTTTCAACCAGGGAAGGGTACCGGTCAGTTCAACAAAATCCATGACCGGCCACGAAATGTGGATGGGAGGAGCCAGCGAGGTTATCTACAGCTTGCTGATGGCACACAATGACTTTGTCGCACCCAATATCAATTTTGAAAATCCGGATGAGCATTCCGCGAAACTCAATATTATAAAAAAGACAACTGGTCAGAAGATAGATCTTTTCGTATCCAATTCTTTTGGGTTTGGAGGTACAAATTCTACACTGGTAGTTAAAAAGATTGACTAGTCCCCGTTAAATCCCTCCAATTTCTTTGAACATTTCGCATGTTGAAGGTGTTTATGAAAATGTTAGTTTTGCACCATTAATTTTGATCCTATTATGAGTAGAGATGACATCGTGGCGAAGGTAAATGATTTTCTGATCGATGAGTTCGAGCTGGAAGCCGGTCAATTGGTCCCCCACGCGCTCATGAAAGAGGACCTCGATATTGAGAGTCTTGATTTTGTGGATATTGCGGTGATCATTGAAAGAGATTTCGGTTTGAAAGTGACCAGTGAACAAATGATCAAGATCAAGAAACTTGAGGATCTATACGAATTTATCCTTGAACACTCCAAAAACTAATGGCCACCTGGGAAGGCAAAACGCGTGGTGGCGTTGCCGGCTACCGTTTTTTCATTTTCCTTCTTCAAACCGCCGGACTTAAGTTTTCCTATTTCTTCCTTAATTTTGTCGTATTATATTTTGTGCTTTTCGCCCCAAAAGCGAGAAACCCGATCCTGTATTATTTCCGCACTATTCTCAATTACAATTTCCTTAAATCACTACGGTTTACTTTTAAGAATTTTTACAAACTCGGGCAGGTACTGCTGGACAAGGTAACCCTCCTGGCAGGCTTATACCATTCATTCACATTCGATTTTGAAGGAGAAGACCACCTGCATGCCATGGCAGCAGGGGAAGGCGGTTTTTTGATCGGAGCACATATCGGCAACTGGGAGATCGCAGGGCAATTGCTCGATCGTGTTGATACCAAAGTACACATCCTCATGGTGGAGGCTGAGCATCAAAGGATAAAACATCTTCTCGATAGTGTGATGACAGAAAAGCGCATGCATATCATTGCAATAAAGGACGATTACTCACATTTATTTGAGATCAGGGAAGCACTGCAGCGTAACGAGATCATCGCCCTGCACGGTGATCGCTTCATGGAAGGATCCAAAACCCTGACTGGCACACTTCTCGGTCATACAGCCGAATTCCCTTACGGCCCTTTCTTCCTGCCTGTGAAATACAAAAAACCGGTCAGCTTCGTATCCGCCATCAAGGAATCGAATACACATTATCATTTCTATGCGACAAAACCTAAGCTTTACAAGGCCGCACGGGATAAAAAAAGTCAGGAAGAAAAGATAACTGAAATGCTCACTGACTACACGCAAGAAATGGAAAGCATACTGCGTCTGGCACCGGAGCAATGGTTCAATTATTACTATTTTTGGACCCGCTGAAAAGACAGTAAAGTCAATTTGCAGGCAGCAGCATGTACTTCCTGGTCATGCGCCATGAATACCGGATCTTTAGCGGCTGCGAAATAATCAGGGAGTTGGAGACCCGGGCAGGAAATATAGATGTGAATAGAAAAAAAGTATTGCATTTTCAATATGGGAAAGGACAATGATACAACCGGCCTGACGTATGGCAAGGATGATAAAACTGCGGTGCAGGCAAAATACGATGCACAGAAGATCGCTTTTGCACCCATGATGTTCCAGGCTGCCAAAGCCTTGCGCGACCTGGGAATCCTCGCCTATTTGCAAAAATATAGAAGAAAGGGAGCTATACTAGAAGATATCGCCCAAACACTCGAACTTTCTGAATATGGAGTTAAAGTTCTGCTTGAAGCCGGACTGAGTCTCGATATGGTTCAGGTGGAAAACGAAAAATGGTCCATCACCAAAACAGGGTACTTTATCCTGAGCGATGAATTGACACGTGTCAATATGGATTTCACCAATGATGTTAACTACCTGGGGTTCTATCATCTGCAGGAAGCTATAAAAAGCGGAAAACCGGAAGGACTCAAGGTATTTGGGTCATGGAATACCGTTTATGAAGCGCTTTCTGAAATGCCCGAACAATTCAGGAAAAGTTGGTTTGGTTTCGACCATTTTTATTCTGACTATGCCTTTCCGGAGGTCATGCCTCACCTTTTCAGTAAGAATAAACCTGGAAAAATGCTGGATATCGGCGGTAATACAGGCAAATTCTCCATCTATTGCGCTAAATTTGATCCCGATGTCAATCTGACCATACTTGACCTTCCAGGCCAGGTAAGGGAGGCAGAGGAGAACATCCGGAAAGCCGGTCTCAGTGATCGCATCTCTACCCTGGCTGTCGACCTGTTGGATCAAAGCATACCTTTTCCCAAAGGTTATGACGCCATCTGGATGAGCCAGTTTTTGGATTGCTTTTCCCAGAAAG
>JARRQC010000117.1:0-1323 GCA_037382165.1 bacterium
GAATGGAGCATAAACGTTGATGATCTTGTCGAAGTGATCCTGCAATTTGTTTTCAAACAGGATGGCCGATTCGTGCAGGGTGTAAGGCTGGTCTGTATGGTGCTGAAGCCACAGACTGTAGTTTTCCAGGGTGCGGGGGTGAATGATCTGGTTGACCCGCTGTAAAGATACCTGGTCATTCAAGATTATTTTTGCCAGCGCTGCCTTGATCACTTTCCCTTCATCATCAAAAACCCTCTTCCCGAATAGCTCCAGGATCTCCTTTTTGACATCTGGCAATTCATACAGCTTCTTGGCTTCCACGTCCGCGATAAAAACAGGAACGCCCAGGGACTGAAATATCCGGGTTACGATACTCTTCCCGCTACCTATATTTCCGGTGATAGCTGCCTTTATCATTATTTGGTAATCAGAAATTCAACATCTGTAGGAGTGATCCACTCATTCCGGGTGAAGTCTGGTTTGCGAACCAGCTTCAGGTGGATCTTATCTGCCTTAGAGAGGTCCAGACCTTCTGTTTCGGGGATGACCTGAAATTGACTGGCAGAAATATTATTAAAGTCTTTTTGGGCCAGTTTGAAATTCACTTTCACGGTGGCTGGAAAAGACTTTATTTCCTGTTTAATGGAAGAAAAATCAATCGCGGTTTCTACTGAAGATTCCGTAAATTTTTCCACACGGATCCTCAGGTTAACAGTATTGGGTTCAAAATGTAGCAATTCCTTGTGTTTATTCTGAATCTTAACATCCACTGCAACATCCTTGTCCAGGTTGGTCAGGGTCAAGGGTTCCGTATATGCTTTCGTCAGGGTATCGAGTATCTTCCTGGGGCCATAGACTGTGATCTTCCGGGGAGTGATGATGGCGGGCTCATAAAGGTCATACTGAGGTTTGAACTGCAGGGAATGCTTTTCAATCACTTCCACTTCTTTAGACATCAGATCTTCCAATGTAAATCCCACCGTTGTTTTGGAGAAATCGATATCAGTTTCCGGTATTTCAATGAGTTCCGCAAGCATATCCCTGAGTTCCTGCGTGTAAACGAAGTAATGATCATTTTCCTGGTGCATGGGCTGTATCTGCTCCAGGTCGACAGTGATGTTGCGACTGTTCTTACTCATGTTCAACAAGAAAATGGTAATCCCCCTGGCCCTGAAGTTGACATTGATGCTGCTGTCGTACAATAGGGTCAATTGTTTATCGGCTGGAATATTCTTGTAGGAAAGTTGAAAAGGGTAGTTTACCGTGTAAAAGTCAGACAGTTTGATCAGCACCCAGAAAACCGCCGCAATGACGACACAGATAAGGAAAATGACATTGTCA
>JARRQC010000117.1:1332-8300 GCA_037382165.1 bacterium
TTTCATATCTGATCTTGATTGCATAGAAAAACCGGAGCATAAAATTAATCATAACTCCGGTTTTTTAAAACTATGGGCCGGTTGACCGGTTTTCTTTATTGTTTTGTCTGGCCTACTTGCTCATTATCCATGGCGATCGCGCTTTTTTCGACGGTCATTTTGAGCTGGTTACCCACTTCGAGGATCACTGTTTTTTCTTTCACCTCGGCGATTTTGCCATGTATTCCGCCAATGGTAACTACTTTCTCACCCTTTCGGAGTGCATCGCGGAATTTCTTCAGATCCTTGTTCTTTTTGGTTTGCGGCCTGATAAAAAAGAAGTAAAAAACGACCAGGATAAGGAATAAGGGCAGCAGTGTCATCCAGGGGTCGCCACCCTGACCGGCCTGTAATATTATCATTAATTCATTCATTTTAAGGGGGTTATGGTGTTAATTTAATTATTTTCAGGTTGATAAACATTCGCCTTGATCTTCAATATGGTTTTATTGATAGACGCGTTAGACAGCACGGTGATGGACTTTCTCTGAATCCCTTTTCTTCCCTGCGAATTAAAAACGACTTCAATTTCACCCTGTTCTCCGGGTTCAACAGGTTCAGTAGTATAAGAGGGGACCGTACATCCGCAACTCGAGGATACTTTGGATAAGATCAGGTCTTCTTTGCCCGTGTTGGTAAATTTGAAATTATATTTTACCAGTTCACCGGCAATAACCCGCCCAAAGTCATGTTCCGTTTTGTCGAAGGTTATCCTTGCACCGTTGAGGTTGCGGATTCGGTCCTCTCATAATAAAGGTTCAATACATCGTAACTTTCATACTCAAACTGTCCTGTTGATTTCAGTCCATCATCTTCAGTGTTTTCATTTTCTGTAATGATGAAGGTGTCGTTCACTCCGTCTCCGTTAGGGGTAAAGACATTGGGGATAAAGAGGTTAACGGGTTTTATCAACACATCGTAAGTATACACGGTATCACAGCCCTGCGGATTGTAAATCGTAAGATCAACCGTATAGTTCCCTTCTTCCATATAACTGTGCCGTGGTGCCAGCAGGTCACTGGTGGCCGATTCATCGCCAAAATACCAGTATTGATTGGTAATGTCAATACTGTCCTCATCGAGATTGACATACTCAAAATCTATGTGCGGATTCTGCAGGTAGGCTGTATCTGGATCCGCGCTAATCTCCACAAGTGGGTTTCTATAAGCTTTTGTCCAGTATTCCTCCGTTTTGAAACAGCCAAACTTATCGGTCACTTTAATTTCATAATAGAGGTGTGCTTTGAGACCGATAGCCAGTGATGGATTTCCCGGAGCGATCTGTATAGGTGAAACATTCCACTCATAGATATAATCCGCCGGATCAAAGTCTCCCAGCTCAGTTGCCTCCACCTTGGCATTGTTGCCGTTGGGTTCATCACCATTGGTACAGGTCAGCTGCCATTGTGTGAATTGGATGCTGAAATCAGGATGTGTGGTGACCAGCAGGTCCGATGAGCAGGTTTCCTGGGTAATGGTATCAGTTACCGTTACACTGTAAAGTGTCTCTGCAGGGATGGTAACGATCACTGCGCTGTCGGAAGAGGCAAGCGGTAACCCGTTTTCTGACCAGCTGTAGGTAGCATGCTCCGAAAAAGGAACAGTGAGTGTATAATTGCCGCCGGGGCATACCGGAACCTCAGAATTGATAGTGATATCACAATTGATTTGAGACCAGACCGGAAGGGAGAGCACCGGGCTGAAAAGAATAACCAGAATCCTGAAGTGATGCCTTAATTTCCTGTACATTGATTCTTCCCGAAAAAGCGCTGCAAAAGTAGTAATAAATGTGAATCGGCAATTCCGTCCACCAGCTCTTAAAACAGCCCCTGGTTAAGCATGACAAGGGTGCAATGATGAATGGTCTGGATCCCTTTGACACGTGCAAGTTTTTCAAACTCTGTATTTTCAGTACCGGGATTGAAAATGATGCGCCGTGGTTGCAACCCCAGGATGTAATCGTACAGTTCGGGCTGCCGGCCCGGACCTACATACATCGTCACGGTATCGATATTTTCGAACCGGGGCCTGTCTTTTTGAATCCTGACTCCGGCAACTTCGCCTTCACGCAGGCCGATGGAAACGACAGGGTGACCGTAACCGGTAAGCAGACGAATGGCCTTGTATGAATAACGTTGAGGATTGGTGCTTCCGCCAACCACAAGTGTATGCAACGGCCTTTGCTGATTTGTCATGCGGTAAAAATATGAAATAGTAACGCACAACTGCTGATATTATTTCCAGGACATCATAACTGTCTAAAACTCTATACCTCAATTTAAAATCCTCTAAAAAGGGAGGTCAGGTCTGATTTTCCTGGTGTTTTCTTTGTTGAGATTTTAAGCCATAAGTTGCTGGTACACAAGTCAAAATGGCAGATAAAATAATATAGTTATGACAAATATTCCGATAAGCCATAAAACATTCCGTATGGTGGGGAATTTGATTCACTGGTATTCAGAAAGGAGGATATTAAAATGAATTTATCGAATT
The DNA here is from genome assembly GCA_037382165.1 of bacterium. GTDB lineage: Bacteria > Bacteroidota > Bacteroidia > Bacteroidales > F082 > JAADID01. The sequence goes on from JARRQC010000117.1 coordinate 3,865, forward strand.
ATACCATAAAATCACAGGAAGCCATTCAAAAGGCGGGTGAGATCGCCGCTTCAAACCAGAACCAGGCAATAGAAAATGTACACTTGCTGAAGGGTATTCTTACCGTCGATGAGAATGTGATCCCTTTTTTACTGAAAAAACTCGATGTTAACTTCCCGGTCTTCAGCCAGGCGGTGGAACGTATTATCAGTTCGCTGGCTAAGGTTACGGGAGGGGAGCAGTATGTATCTTCCGAGATGGAGCAGGTCATCAGGAAGGCACAATCCTATTTGAAGGAATTTGGGGATGAATATGTGTCGATCGAACATCTGCTGATCGCCATTCTCGAGGTAAAGAGTGCAGCATCAACCCTGCTTCAGGACAATGGGATCAATAAACGAAAACTGGTTGAGGCCATCAAACAGTTACGGAAGGGATCTACAGTAAACACCATGAGTGCTGAAGAGCAGTATCATGCGCTGAACAGGTATGCCCGTAACCTGAACGAGCTGGCCGCTTCCGGTAAACTCGATCCGGTCATCGGAAGGGATGATGAGATCAGAAGGGTGTTGCAGATCCTCTCCAGGAGGACAAAGAACAACCCGGTGCTGATCGGAGAGCCGGGTGTGGGAAAAACAGCCATAGCAGAAGGTATCGCCCACAGGATCGTGAACGGGGATGTGCCTGATAACCTTAAATCCAAAAAGATCTATTCGTTGGATATGGGTGACCTCATCGCCGGAGAAAATTATAAGGGTGATTTTGTATAGCGTCTGAAAAGCGTGGTACAAGATTTTGTTGATTCGGATGGGGAAGCCATCCTGTTTATTGATGAGATCCATACCCTCGTAGGCGCAGGTGCTTCAGAGGGTGCGATGGATGCGGCCAATATTCTTAAACCGGCACTCGCCAGGGGAGAGCTGCGGGCGGTTGGCGCCACCACATTGAAGGAATACCAGAAATATTTTGAAAAGGACAAAGCGCTGGAACGCCGGTTCCAGATCGTGATGGTCGACGAACCTGATACCCTGTCCGCCATTTCCATCCTCAGGGGATTGAAGGAGAGGTATGAGAACCACCATGAGGTAAGGATCAAGGATGAAGCGATCATTTCAGCGGTAGAGCTTTCCCAGCGATATATTTCTGACCGTTTTCTTCCCGACAAGGCTATCGACCTGATCGATGAGGCGGCTTCCAAGCTGAGGCTGGAGATCAATTCCCTGCCTGAAGAGCTGGAAACGGTCGAAAGAAGGATCAGGCAACTGGAGATCGAGAAAGACGCCATCAGGCGGGAGAATGACAAGCCCAAGCTGAAGCAGATCAGTGAGGAGCTGGCCAACCTGAATGATCAGCGAAGCAGCCTGCGTTCCAAATGGCAGGCGGAAAAGGATCTTGTGGATAAGATACAGCATAACAAAAAGCGCATCGAAGATTATAAAATAGAGGCTGAACGTGCGGAAAGAAATGGCGAATTCGGCAAGGTGGCTGAGCTGCGCTACGGTAAGATGAAGGAAGCTGAAAATGAAGTGGAAAAACTGAAGGGTCAGCTGGATGAGTTGCAGGCAGATTCGCCGATGATCAACGAAGAGGTAGGTGCGGAAGAAGTAGCCGAAGTGGTTTCCAAATGGACCGGTATCCCTGTGAAGAGAATGTTGCAAAGCGAAAGGGAAAAATTGCTGAACCTGGAAAATGAACTGCATAACCGGGTTGTCGGACAGCAGGTGGCCATTGAAGCCGTATCCGATGCCATCCGAAGAAGCCGTGCGGGACTGCAGGATGAAAAGAAACCGATCGGTTCGTTTATCTTCCTGGGAACCACTGGTGTTGGGAAGACCGAATTGGCCAAGGCGCTGGCTGAGTTTCTCTTCAACAATGAAGACGCGATGGTGCGTATTGACATGTCGGAATACCAGGAACGCCATTCGGTCTCACGACTTATCGGCGCTCCTCCCGGATATGTAGGCTATGACGAGAGCGGCCAGCTGACAGAGGCCGTTCGGCGAAAGCCCTATTCTGTCGTGTTGCTCGATGAGATCGAAAAAGCGCATCCGGATGTGTTCAATATCCTGCTGCAGGTTCTCGATGATGGTCGTCTTACTGACAACAAGGGCAGGGTGGTGGATTTTAAAAATACCATCATCATCATGACCTCCAATATGGGATCCCATATTATCCAGGAAAAACTGGAAGAAGCTGATGGCAAGGATCCTGATGTGGTTTTTGAAGAAACCCGGAAGGACGTGCTGGCACTTCTGAAAAAGACCATCCGCCCGGAATTCCTTAACAGGATCGATGAGGTCATCATGTTCACCCCGTTGAACCGGGATGAAATTCATGATATAGTCCAATTGCAGTTCAGGCAGGTGAAAAAGATGCTTGCCAAAAACGGCATCGACATGGAGCTGAGCGAGGCTGCAGCGGACAAACTGGCTGATTTGGGATTTGACCCGCAATTCGGTGCACGGCCGCTGAAGCGGATCATGCAAAAAGAGGTGCTGAACGAATTGTCGAGGATGATCCTTGCGGGCAAGGTAGTTACACAGGATAAGATCCTGGTGGATGTAAAAGGGGATCAGTTTGTATTTGAAAACAGGTCCTGATGATTTCAGGATGTGAATAAAAGCGGGGGATTTTCGTACGAAAATCCCCCGCTTTTCTTAATTAGACATACCGGTAATTGTCAGACATTAAACCGGATATGCATGATGTCACCATCATCGACAATGTAGTTCTTGCCTTCCACATGGAACTTGCCCGCATGTTTCACGGCCTGTTCTGATCCCAATGCAATGAAGTCCTCGTATTTCATCACTTCCGCGCGAATGAAACCGCGTTCCAGGTCGCTGTGGATCGCTCCGGCGGCTTCCTGGGCCCGCATCCCTTTTTTGATGGTCCAGGCACGCACTTCCTTGGGTCCGGCAGTGAGCCTCAAGCTCCCCGGCGATGATCAGCACATCGGCTCCGTCATCGGTAACCTGTTCCTTTACCTGCTGTACATAGGCGTTGCCGCTGACCGCAGATCCTTCATCCACATTGCAGACATAGATCATCGGTTTTGCCGTCAGCAGCTGCATATCCCTGATGTGGATGCGGTCGTCCTCGCTGACAGGCGCGGTTCTGGCGTTGCCAAAGTTCTCCAGGTGATTTTTATAGGTTTCCATGATCTGTAAAACCTTCTTCGCCTCTGCATCCCCCACGGAAGCCAGCTTTTTCAATCGCTCGATCTTACGGTTTACCAGTTCCAGGTCCCTGACCTGTAATTCAAAATCGACGATCTCCCTATCTCTCACTGGGTCGACAGAACCTTCTATATGCGGCAGGTTCTCATCGTCAAAACAGCGCAGCACATGGATCAGGGCATCGGTCTGCTGGATGTCTGCCAGGAATTTGTTCCCAACGCCTTCTCCATGACTTGCTCCCTTCGCCAGGCCGGGCACATCCACAATTTCGACGGTAGCCGGAACCACTTTGGCGGAATGGATGAGCTTGTCAATTTCATACAGGCGGGGATCAGGTACATCCACGTTGCCCTTGTTCGATTTGGTTGCACTGAAGGCAAAAGCGGAACGTTCGGCCTTTGTCGCAGACATGCAATTGAAGATGGTCGTTTTGCCGGTATTTGCAAGACCAATGATACCACAATTCAATGCCATGGGAAATAGGATTTTTGGGGTTGGCTATACAGGCAAAAATACAACAAACAATGCATGATAAGCTGAAAATAATTGTGGAAAGCAAACGACGCGTTAATTGTTTTTATCTTTTACAGAAAATAACTACTTTTGCAGCCCGTTTTTTAAGAGGTCCGGAATTTTGATAATTGTTTATTATCCAATTTCTTAAAAACCAAGATAAAATGTTAAACCCGTTTTTATGATCCGTGAACCGGGCGGTTGATCTGAAAACACAATGAATTTTTGATGTCAGAAAAAGAAAAGAACATCAATGAAACTGCGGAAGAAACCGCGGTGAATGAAACGGAAGCAGTAGAAAATAAGGAAGAAAAGAACGTTCCTGAAGAAGCTGCAGAAGAATCAAAGACGGAAGCCAAAGAGGAAGAAAAAGAGGTAACTGCAGAAGCTGATACCACTGAAGAACCTGAAGCTGAAGTAAAAGAAGAAGAAGTAACAACTGACGAACCTGTTGCTGAAGTGAAGGAGGAAGAAAGCGCTGAGGAAGCTGCTCCGGAAAAAACGGAAACTCCTGCTGCCGAAGCCCCTGTGAAAGAAGCTGTCGATGAAACCAGTAAACCGGAAGAATTTGACTGGGACTCACTGGGAAAGAAACAGGATAGTTATTCGAAATCAGAAAGAGCCAACCTCGAGGAGCGCTATGAAAAAACCATGAGTTCCATCACCGAGCATGAGGTTATTGAGGGAAAGATCGTTTCCATCAGTGCCCGCGAGGTGGTCGTCAATATTGGCTATAAATCGGATGGAGTCCTGCCTTTCAATGAA
>JARRQC010000117.1:8353-15239 GCA_037382165.1 bacterium
CCTGCCTTTCAATGAATTCAGGTATAATCCTGATCTGAAGGTAGGTGACACGGTGGATATTTATGTAGAAAACCAGGAAGATGCCAGCGGCCAGATGATCCTTTCACATAAGAAGGCCCGCATCCTCAAATCATGGGATCGTATCAACGAAGCCTTTGAAAAGGATGAGATCATCAATGGCTACGTCAAGAGCCGCACAAAAGGCGGTCTGATCGTCGATATATTTGGTATCGAAGCCTTCCTGCCTGGTTCCCAGATCGACGTTAAACCGATCCGTGACTATGACATCTATGTCAACAAGTCTATGGAATTCAAGGTGGTGAAGATCAACCAGGAATACAAGAATGTTGTGGTATCGCACAAAGCCCTGATCGAGGATGAACTGGAACAGCAGCGTGCCGAGATCATCTCCAAACTGGAAAAAGGACAGGTACTGGAAGGTATTGTCAAAAACATCACTTCCTATGGTGTATTCATTGACCTGGGTGGCGTTGACGGACTGATCCACATCACCGACCTTTCATGGGGCCGTATCAACCATCCGGAAGAGGTGGTCGAACTGGACCAGAAACTGAAAGTGGTTATCCTTGATTTCGATGACAACAAGAAACGTATCGCCCTGGGTCTTAAACAGCTCTCTCCCCATCCGTGGGATTCTCTGGATAAAGACCTGAAGGTGGGTGATAAAGTGAAAGGGAAAGTGGTCGTTATCGCCGATTACGGTGCATTCATCGAGATTGCACCCGGCGTGGAAGGACTGATCCACGTTTCGGAAATGTCCTGGTCACAGCACCTGAGAACCGCACAGGATTTCCTGAATGTCGGTGATGAGGTGGAAGCCGTTATTCTGACCCTGGACCGCGAAGAGCGCAGGATGTCACTGGGTATGAAACAACTCATGCCTGATCCCTGGTCCAATATCCGTGAAAAATACCCGGTGAATTCAAAACACCAGGCCAAGGTGCGTAATTTCACAAACTTTGGAATTTTCGTTGAGATAGAAGAAGGCGTGGATGGCCTGATCCATATCAGCGACCTTTCCTGGTCGAAGAAGATCAAGCATCCAGCTGAATTCACCAAGATCGGTGAGAACATTGAAGTGGTCGTACTCGACGTAGATGAAGAAAACCGTCGCCTGAGCCTGGGTCACAAACAGTTGGAAGAGAATCCCTGGGATGTCTTTGAAACTGTATTCACCCTCGATTCTGTTCATCAGGGTACGGTGATCAGCATGAATGACAAAGGTGCAGTGGTATCGCTTCCTTACGGAGTGGAAGGGTTTGTACCCGGTCGTCACCTCCGCAAAGAGGACGGAAGTACTGTCAAGGCAGATGAAACGGCTGAATTCAAAGTGATCGAATTCTCGAAAGAGAACAAGAAGATCATTTTGTCACACACCCGTCTGTTCGAAGAAGATCCACGTGCCACTAAGGCGCGCGAATCCAAAGCAGCAGCATCCGCAGCCAAATCCACCCAGCGCTCCATGAAGAAGGTGAGCGAAAAGCTTGAGAAGACTACCTTAGGTGACCTGGATGTATTGGCTAACCTGAAATCTGAAATTGAAAAGGAAGAGAAAGACAAGAAATCAATTCTCTTTCAAATCTTAATAAAATCCCTGCTCCGTGGTTTTGAATCCGGGCAGGGATTTTTTATTTTTGGAAGATGGGTGCTATCGATGGAAGATTTTAAGCTAACAATACTTGGTAGTGGTTCAGCGGTACCGACGGCGAGGCACAATCCTTCCTGCCAGCTGGTATACCACAAGGGAAGGCAGTTTATGCTGGATTGCGGCGAAGGTGCCCAGCTGCAGATGAACAAATACAAATTGAAATACCGGAAACTCGATCATATTTTTATCAGCCATCTTCACGGCGATCACTACTATGGGCTCATCGGGCTGATCAATACCTACCACCTGATGCGTCGTGAAAGCCCGCTGCATATTTACGGACCAGCCCGCCTGCAGGAAGTGATAAACCTTCAGCTGGAGGTGTCAGCCACAAAACTGGTCTATCCTCTGCATTTCCATTCCCTGCGGGAAAATGAAAGCGAACTCCTTTTTGAGGACCCGTCCATCACCCTCACTTCCTTTCCATTACGCCACAGTCTGCCTGTCTGGGGGTTTCTGATCCGTGAAAAACCAAAGCTCAGGAGGATCAGCAAGGAAATTGTCAAAACGCACAACCTGGAAGTGGAAGCGATCAAAAAGATAAAAATGGGAGGTGATCTCCTGCTGCCGGACGGGACCCTGTTAAAACATGAAGAAATTACTTCCGAGCCGCTGCCATCAAGGTCTTATGCTTATTGCACGGACACTTCCTACCTGGAATCCACGGCACAGTATGTACAGGGTGTTGACCTCCTGTATCACGAATCCACTTTCGATGATGCACAGGCAGACCTGGCGGAAAGTACCCGGCACAGTACGGCTTCGCAGGCTGCTAAAGTGGCAAGGGAAGCGCAGGCAGGAAAGCTGCTGCTGGGGCATTACTCAGCGAGATTTACCGACCTGGATCAACTCCTCATGGAAGCGAGGGATATCTTTCCCGACACCCTGCTGAGTGAAGAAGGTAAGACCTATGCCCTTGGGTATGAACGGAATATTATTCAAGGCGAAGCTTCCGGATGATCTTTGCCACGTCCTTTTCTTCAAACAGTGATAATACCCGGGTAGACAGGCCGAGCAATATACCCGGTGGTTTAGCGAGTATCCCGGCCAGTTTGCCGACACGCTGATCAGCAAGGGCAATACGGTCCTGAAGAGCCTGATCGCTCAAGGGGGACAGATCCTCTGCCAGGCGCCATGAAAAATCCCTGGCCTTCACCATGCTGAAATTGATAAGCTTTTCATCGCTCCGCTGGCCAATCCAATCCAGTAAAAACATCAGCGGGGAGACGCTTCCCAGTTTTTTCTGCATGATATCGGTCAGTTCCGCCAGCACCTTATTGACTTCCATAAAGTCATTTTTAAGTGCATGAATCGTGTTTCCAGGTGCAGCTATCGCTGCAGCCTGACCCAGATCGAGGTTGATGTGCGCATTCATGCCGAGCATGATATGCTGTACGATGCTGATTCCCGAACGGCCTGCATCAAAAGATACTTTCCATGCCGCGCTGACAGGCTTGTTCAGCTTGTAATCACGGTAAGCTTTAATGTAGAGGTTGGCAAAAGCGACATCCATTTTTTCCATGCGCGCATTGTCCTCAAAACGTCCTTCCAGGATGGCCTCTTCTATTTTTGCGGTGGTCCTCCTGTAGACATAGGCGAACACTCCCAGTTTGTTGTTTTCCTTTACGGTTTCATCTATGATATCGTCAAGCGCCGTGAGCACTTCTTTGATGTTCGATGGTAATTTCATTCCCGTTCAGTAAAAAGCGAAGGATTTCGCTCAAATATAGGGTTATTTTGGATTTTTACCTGTTGCGGAAAAGCGGAGGGGGTTTACATACGTCAGGCACGCAAGGTTATTGCGTGCCGACGGAATGATTGGATCATTCAATAGATATGCTCTGCACCTGGTCGTAATCAGTTTCCTGAAGCATATATCTTTTCTATTTTTTTCCCATTCAGTTCTTTGACCACGGAGGCTGTGCTGAAAGGGATATCATCAACATAAGCTTCGTCCGTTAGTTCAAAGGTTTTCTCCATGGAAGCATTCAATTGATGGGCGGCGACCACTTTCGAGGTATTGAACGGAATGTCGTTTACATTTTCTTCGTCAGTAAGACCGAATTCGATCGCCAGGGCAGCCTGATAAAGCGATTCGCCAGCAATGGCTTCGGTATCAAAGGGGATGTCATCCACATAGGATTCTTCTTCAAAATCCATGGCCGGAAGACAAAGTTGATGGCAGATCATTTCCGTGTCGAAAGGAATGTCATCCACATATTCTTCTTCAGTGAAGTAGAAAGCTGAGTCAGCGGCCGAGAGGTTGATCGGGATCATCAGGGTAAAGAGGATGATCATGACGGCATTGTTTTTCAGGGCTTTCATGGCTGTATGTTTTTTAGTTTTCATTTTCATTGTTTTGCTGATAAACTAATAACTAATAGCGTGCCAAAATATATAATAAGTTGATAATAAATATTATAGATTGATAATTAAATAAGAAAAGCCGTGCCTCGATGTTGGCAAATGACACATTAAATGTTCGTTAACGAACACTGTTTTTCTGAATATGCCGCAGACAGCAGGCATTGGAGGGCTGCCCGTTCAGAAGTGAAAAAACGTCATTGTGAACGGGGAAGGAGTATCCGAAGGTCTCCTTTGATGAAGCAATCTATTAGTCCATCATTAATTTACAGATTGCTTCAACTACGTTCACAATGACGCAGGATAAACTGTTGACTGCCTCCTATACAGCTTACAGGAGGGTTATATTACCTGGTATTGGTCAGCAGGACTTTACCTGTGATCGTTTCCTCTCCGGTTTGAATCCTGTAATAGTACATTCCCTTTCTCAGGTTGTCCGGTATCCAGGTAAAGTTATGGATGCCTGCAGCACCGAAGGATTCTGCCTCATAGATGATCCTGCCGGAGAGATCAAAGAATGCGATCTTTACCTTCGCCGGCTTCGACAGCTCATATTCAAGTGTTGTAGATGTCGTAAACGGATTGGGATATACCCCGTGCAGTTTGATCATTTTAGAACCGGCTTCCTGATCCGTGAATACGGAAGATACAAGCCCTGTGTTTTCACAAGCCGTTGTTACAACATTTTGATCCGGATCGTAAATTACTCCAGGTTTGGCAACGTCAGTAACGGTGAAACACCATGTTCCGGATGAACCTTTTACTGCTTTGGCTTCCAAAAGGGCAATTCCGGTATTGTCCGTGAGGGCTGATATACTTCCAGCCGAAGGGCCGTCGTATGTTGCAGTGACTTCTGCACCTTCTACAAAATTGCCATCAAGGTCTTTAACAGTTACTGTACATTCTGCTGCTTCCCTTCCTCCGTTCAGGTAGATCCGGGTAACCTCCATGTTTTGAACATACATAACGGGTGAGGTCAGTTCGGAGACCTGCACGGTGCCTGTGGCCTGGTCTGATCCGAATCCATTGGTTACACTTAAAGTAACCGTGTACGTACCCGTTGCAGTGTAGGTGTGTACAGGATTCTGTTCAGAAGAAGTGGAGCCGTCTCCAAAATCCCATGACCAGGTAGTCGGTGAGTTGGTGGAATGGTCTGCAAAGCTGACTTCCAGCGGGGCATAACCCTGTTCAGGACTGGCGGTGAAACTGGCCTGCGGGGGCAACATTTCAATCAGGTTGCTGTTCATGACAACGGGTGCTGATTTTCCATTGGCATCCCAGAGATTATACATAATTTCACCTGCATCGTTGGTGACATTTTCATCTCTCAGAAAAGTGACATATTCGCTGGAAAGTGTCTGATCATAGAGGGTTGTTTCCAGTTTTGCCACATCACTTGCGGTGAAAGCATATATCGTGTTGTCCCAGTATTGTCCATCCGCATAGGTATAGCCCACGGGAGGTGACTGGATGGCAATGTAGGCTTCATTGGTAAAGCCACGCGGGGGAATGCGGTTATCGGAGAAGATCTTATTGTTGATGGCAAAATGGAAGGAGGGGCCTTCAGTCAGTTCCTCGGAAAGTGCAGCAATCTCTGCGCTAAGGCCTGGTTTGATCTCATAAACTTTAATATTCTCATCATGAATTAACGCACCGGTGGTGAAGTTGTATTTGCCACTTTCATATACAATGTCACCGTTGCTGTCATAGGCTTTCAGGTTGATCCAGATACGCCTGCCTTCGGGGTATCCCGAGGGTAGTTTGTGTCCGGTTTCGTTGATCACCTCGACATCAACGGTATAATCATCACCTGAATGGGTATAGTTTACATTCATGGTGGCCGCTTTTTGCAGCATTTCAGTGGCCCTCAGGATGCCTGCATCCAGGGCTTCCTGGTTGACTTCATCCGGATACAGGGAAGAAAGCAGTGTCGGAATGAAGGTATTGCCGCCTGTCATATCATGCAGCGGCAGGTCATCCCTGAACGGCACACCCTTCTTGTTGCAGCCGTATCCGCTGACATCTTTCATATGGCAGTCCTGGCAGGTGCTTACATATTGCTTGTTGCCTCCAAACTGCGGCGCATAGACGCCGGTCTCCGAATTAAACTCACTCATTAACCATTCGCTGTATGTCCGTTCAATAGGGAAAAGCTCATAGGTGTTGAAAGTGTTGGCCATCAGGCCGAATTCGTTTGGTGCATAAGTGCCATCGGCCTGTCTTTCATAGACCGGGTTACTGACATCATGGCAAGTACCGCACAACCCGGCATCCTGGTGGAAGGGTGAATATTCCATCTGGTGTTTGGCATTGGCATCCGCGAACGGCCCTCTTTTGGCATTGGCATTATCGGTAACATACATACCATTACCATCCTGTGGTGGAATAAATTCGAGGGTGGCAAGGTAATCCTGGTCATCCTGATAGGTGTTCAGGGTATAGAAAGCATCATCCGGATAGGGATTTACGCCAAGTGGAGTAGGTTTCACAAGCTTATGGCAGAAATCGCACTGCACGCTTTCCCTGTCATTGTTATTCAGTGCTGATCCGTCTGTCGGAACGGAACGCCCTTCCAGCCATCCGGCAGGAGAGTGGCAACGAATACAGAGGTCGCCCGAACCCGGGGCATCCTGGTTGGCGATGGCCAAACAAGCATAGAACAGCGGATCCCGGGCTGCCTGCGACATCATGCTGCCCCGCCAGTTGAATGCCGGTTCAACAGCCTGATCGTAACCACCATGGCAATTGTCACATTTTTCGGGATGTTCGAGGTTACCTGATTGCCCAGGCTGGGAACCAGGCATAAAAAAATCATCAAGGGTGGAAGGCACGAGCGCGCTGATCAGTACAAGC
>JARRQC010000118.1:0-6874 GCA_037382165.1 bacterium
TTTCAAAGGTGTAAAAGCCACCCTTGTACCTGTAATCAAGCATGGACTGTATGCTCGCCTTCCTGCTTTCGCTGATATTGGAATACTCCTGTGCATATAACAGGACGCTAAATAGCAGCAATAAGGTAAGCATGATGACACGGTAATTCTTCATGAAGACTCCTTTCGATTTGTCACTGTAAAAATAGATAATTCATGGCACCCCGCTGAATCCGACGTGCAGCTACAATTAAATTTGACAAGCTGAAAGAATATGTTTATCATTGTACTACCCAACCTTCATACCTACATTAAAGTATTTATCAATCGTCATCATTAACCATTATCATTCACAACCATGAGCAAAAACAGCAAACTTACCCGGATCCTGTCGATTGACGGGGGTGGAATAAGAGGGATACTGCCTGGCCAGGTCCTTGTTTCACTGGAAAAGAAACTACAGCAACTTGACAAAAACCCGAATGCCCGTATTGCCGACTATTTTGACCTCATCGCCGGCACAAGTACCGGGGGAATCCTTACCTGTATGTACCTTAGCCCTTCTGAAGACAACAAGAAAAAACCAAAGTTTTCTGCTGAACGGGCTGTGGAACTTTACCTGGATCGCGGTGACGAGATCTTCGACATCTCTCTCTGGCAGAAATTGAAAAGTGCAGGAGGAGTCATAGATGAAAAGTACAGCGAAAAAGAGCTGGAAGAGGCACTGGATGATTATATCGGTGATCTGAAACTCAGCGAACTGTTAAAACCCTGCCTGGTTACTTCTTATGATATCAAACGCAGAAAGGGACATTTTTTCCGTTCCCATAAGGCCAAAATTGATACCTCCTATGACTTCCTGGTGAAGGAAGCAGCCCGCGCCACCTCCGCAGCACCCACCTATTTTGAAGTCGCACGGGTAAAAGGCATGGATGACCTGGTATATCCCCTTATTGACGGAGGGGTTTTCGTCAACAACCCGGCATTGTGTGCCTATTCGGAAGCCCGGGGCTGGAAGTTTGATGATTTCCGAGACCATCCGACTGCTTCGGAAATGATGATCGTCTCCCTGGGAACCGGTGGAAAAGACAAAAGCTTTGAATATAAGAAAGCCAAGGACTGGGGGGCTGTCGAATGGATCGTTCCCGTGCTGGATATCATGATGTCCGGAGTGGCTGACACCGTCCATTATCAGTTGAGCCAGATCTATGATGCCGTCGGGAAACCTGAACAATACGTGAGATTGTCTCCGGAATTGTTCACAGCTGATTCAGCTATGGACAACGCATCTGCTGAAAACCTGGAAAAACTCAGGAAAGATGGTGAGAAAAATGCAGCCAATTTTGATAAAGAGCTGAAAGACATTGCAGAATTACTTATTAAAAATAAATAATCGTTTCATTAAATCATTACAACTATGGCAATTTACGAAGTGAAAGAGTACATTCTCAGGTATGATATGAAGAGGAATATTCCCTGGTTCACACTAAGTTTCAAAAAGAAAGACGGTGATTATGGCAGGACTAGCTATTATCCGCCCGCCGGTGACGCCGTATTCATTTCAGACATGCTGCGCAATGAAAAACCCATTTATTATGTAGAATCAGATTCCAGACGTTATATCACCACCACATACGAGGAAGTAGGCGAGGAAGAGAGCGATTAATTGCTGCCATTTGAATAACAAACCAAAATCCTTTTTACAATGGTCAGGAAACATAGGATCAACAAATACAAATATGAGTTCAGGAACTCCGGACCGGAAAATGTTGGTGTACTCTACCTCTTTGAAGGGAAAGACCTGGTTTGTATGGCAATCTTCAAGGATCAGGGAGAATTGCCTGAACCCAGGGAAGGTCTCAACCGAATCGTCCATATTGCCTACCCCATGGATTGGCTCAGACCGATGATAGATATGTTACGGTTTGAGAAACCCATATTCTTTACCTGGGACGACAGTTCACAAACGGCGCGCGTACTTACCGATGAAGAACCTGTTGGTGAGGAGGAGCACCACAGTCTGTTGAAGTTTCTTTTGGGGTAAGTCCTGGATGGGGACCGTCTCAAACGTTAAACTTTTGTTAAACATGATATATTTTCCGGTGAAAGGTACCCGTGTATTGTATATTACAAGGTACTTAAATCCTTCATCATGTATCTTTTATTCACCTTACTGGAGATCGCCATCCTCATAGCTTTGGCAGCGATCATTGTGGCTGCCATCGCCGTTTTGATCATCAGGTTACGTGGGGATACCGATTCCTCAGGCCCTGCTGCCACCGGTTTAAGAGCACTGCAGGATCTTGAAAATAAAGTGGCCGAAGTGCAGGAAAAAGGCTCCGCCACAGCTGCAGATTGTACCGAAATGCGGAACCTCCTCGCTACCGCCAGAAGTAACGGCGTACCCACATTAACTACCGATTCACTCCAGACAAAGATTAACAAACTATGTCCCGAAAATTAAAATCATGAGAAAACAATATCGAGAGTTTATCACTTTTGGAATAGTCTTGTTGCTGCTTTCCATATTTACAGGGTGTCCCGATTCTTCAACACCCAAGATTACCCTGACCGTTACGGATTGCAATAAAAATGACATCACGGTTACTGAGAATACAAACATCACAACCCAAAGTGGAAATCAATGGAGTCTGAGTACCACAATTACGGTAAAATGCAGCGGCCAACCTGTGCCCAATGCGGAAATCAAACTGGAGTTCTGGTGGCCGGGAGGTACTTTCAAACGGACGACAAATGAAAGCGGAGAGGTGAGATATACAAAACGTGGTCATGGTGACAAACCATCGAACAAGACGTTTACCGTCACCATAAAGGGAAATGACGGTGACAAGGATGTCGATTTTACCATACCCTGATCCAAACAGCTTTTTTCCTGATGAAATAAAATCATTTTGTCGGTTTTCTGGTACTCTCTATTGCGCTGATCATTGTTTCAGGATGTGATGAAAAGCAACCATCAGCCCAGTTGACAGGTACGGTAGTCAGCACGCAGCTTATCGGAAATGCTGATGATGGGGATTCCACTACTCCCCCTGACAGGTATGGACCCACAGGAAATGACCGTAATGCGGAAGACAGCAAAACAAAATCTTCTTCATCCAATCCTACATTTAACAAGTTAGGCGGCCATGCAGAGGCCGAAACCCTGAATCCCGGGCCCAACACGATCACCAGCGATGAAGCCCGGGCCGCTTCTTTCAACAAAGTGGTATCGGCGCTGAAAGTTAAAATAGCAGGGAAATTAAAATTCCAAATTGATCTTGATGTGCGGCATCCGGAGATTCACGGAACGGCAAAACTGAACATCACCTTAAAGGCCGGTCTGCTGAAAAATGACGGCACGGATGTACCTCAGGGAGGAATTATCAATAAATCCTTCAGGGTTGAATTAAACCAATCAGGTTCGACAATTATTGTAATCGATGGTGATGCAAACCAGGCTGAACAGCCTGATTCAAATGGAAATTATCAAAAGGTTATGACAGTTCCGGTGGGAGGTGTACAACTTCAGGCTGGTGATTACAGGCTTGAGTTCGATCTCCGGGTCATCGCTACGGCTTCTACAGCTGAAAATACGGAAACCCAGGCTAACAGGGCTTCTGTTGATAGCGTCTCAGCAAAAATCAGCCTGCGCTGAGATCAATGCTCATCTTCCCTTTTCCTCAAATAATTTGCCAGTTTCTGAACGGCCCTTGATCGATGGCTGATGTTGTTTTTCTCCTCTGCAGACAACTCTGCAAAAGTTTGGGTATAACCCTCAGGAACAAAAACCGGGTCATAACCAAACCCCTCACTGCCTCTTGGTTCTAATATGATCCGGCCATTGACTATGCCTTCAAAGGTATATTCATTTCCTTCCAGAATGAGGGAAATCACCGTGCGAAATCGTGCCTTCCGGTTTTGAGCGCCCTCCATCTCCGTCAGGACTTTATTCATATTTTTTATCGCATTTCCTTCCTCACCGGCATACCGGGCTGAATAAACACCAGGACGGCCCCCCAGCGCTTCAATTTCCAAACCTGTATCATCTGAAAAACAATCCATTCCATACTTTTTATAAATGAAACGGGATTTGATGGAAGCGTTTTCTTCCAGGGTGGACCCAGTCTCTGCAATATCCCCGCTAAAGCCAATATCCTTTAACCCCAGGACCTGGAACCTGTTTCCAAGGATATGTTGTACTTCTTTTAGCTTATGTAAATTATTTGTAGCAAATAATATCCTATGCATGGACTTCCTTTTTGTTTAGCACTGTAAATCTATATCAATTCATTGTACTCTGTCATGAAGGATGCGGGATTGATCAGGGTAAATGGATAGGCTGTGAACCAGTAGCAAGATGTCAAAATAGATTTGTCATAACAGAAAGCCCCTTGAATTTCAATGTAAAGCCGATATTCACTATTTTTGTTTAATTCACATTATATTAATAATCAAAACATTATGAAAATCTTATTTTCCCTGATCCTGATCAGTTGCTTTTCCATGATCACAGTAGCACAGGTAGATATCGAATACCAGGTTCCTGACTCTTCTATCCTTGAACTTGCCGACGCCCCCCTACCCCCTCGTGTTCGTATCAATAGCGAAGGCGATCAGATTGTATTATTGAAACGGCATAACTATAAAAGCATTGAAGAGCTGAGTGAAGAGGAAATGAGACTGGCAGGATTGCGTATCAATCCGGTTACCAATAGTTCCAGCCGTTCGCGTTATTATTACAGTATATCATTGATGCGCGTGGGAACAAAGGATGAACTTGAAGTCAACGGGCTTCCGCCATCCGGCAGGTATTCCAATTTCAGCTGGTCACCTGACGAGTCCATGATAGCTTTTACAAACACAACCCGGAAGGGAGTGGAACTCTGGGTGCTTAACATCGAAAAGTCCATTGCCTGGAAATTGACGGGTGATTCCCTCAATGCCAACCTGGGCAGACCTTTTGAGTGGTTCAAGGACAATATGGCCTTGTTGGTAAAATTCATTCCCGTTGACAGAAAGGAACTGATCAATAAAAAGTCCGTGGTGCCAACAGGACCTACTGTTTCTGTGAATGATGGTAAAAAAGCACAGAACAGAACTTACCAGGACCTGCTGAAAGACAAGAATGATGAATTCAATTTCGAACAACTGGCCCTGGCCACGCTGTACAGGGTCAGTATTGATGGGCAGGCGAATCAATGGAAAGAGACAGATTTATACAGCAATATGGATTTTTCCCCTGACGGTGAATTTGTGACGGTCTCCACCATCGGCAAACCTTTTTCCTACCTCGTCCCCTATTATCGGTTTCCCAGCACGACCATAATTTATGACAAGTATGGGAACGAGGTGAACAGGTTCTTGGAAGTACCCTTGACAGAGGACCTTCCCAAAGGATTTATGGCGGTCAGAAAAGGCAAACGTAATCTCAGCTGGCGCGCGGATAAGCCTTCGACACTGGTGTGGGTGGAAGCCCTGGATGAAGGGGATCCTGAGAAGGAAGTCGAACACAGGGATATTGTCTACCAACTGGATGCGCCCTTTACCTCAGAGCCTGTGGAAGTAATGAAAACAGTCAACCGTTACTCCGGGATAATCTGGGGGAATGACCAGCATGCCATTGCCATGGATTACTGGTGGAATACACGCATGATAAGAACCACCCTTATTGACCCATCCCAACCCGGGGGTGCCCCTGTACTGATTTCAGAACGCAATTACCAGGACCGGTACAACGATCCGGGCAATTTTGTCACCCGCCTGTCCAAATATAGTACCAGGGTACTGGAAATCGACAAACACCACCTTTACCTGATGGGGGACGGTTATTCCGAGGATGGCATCTGGCCCTTTGTTGATAAACTCAACTTGGAGACGCTGGAAAAGGAAAGAATCTGGCAGGCAGAAAAAAATGACAAACTGGAGCGTTTATCCTATGCTATCAATATCAAGAAAGGGAAGATTCTTTCCACTATTCAATCGAGATCGATGTACCCGAACAGCTTCATAAGAAATATCAACAAAGGGACACTGGAGCAGATCACCTTTATCGAGAATCCTTTCAGCAGCATTGAGCATATTCAAAAAAAGCTGATCCAATATCAGCGCGATGACGGGGTTGAATTATCTGCCGTGCTTTATCTTCCTGCGGATTACGACACCCTGAACAAAGAAAAACTGCCCATGCTGATGTGGGCTTATCCACGCGAATTCAAGGACAGATCCAGTGCCGGCCAGGTAACCACTTCGCCAAATGAATTCACCTATCCGTGGTACGGGTCACCAATATTCTGGATCAACAGAGGGTATGTAATACTTGATGACGCGGCTTTTCCAATCATTGGCGAGGGAGATAAGGAACCGAATGACACCTTTATTCCCCAACTGGTAGCCAATGCTAAGGCTGCTATTGATGCAGTCGATGATATGGGATACATTGACCGGGAGAAGGTGGCTGTCGGAGGTCATTCCTACGGTGCATTCATGACAGCCAACCTGCTCAGCCATTCAGACCTGTTCGCGGCAGGGATCGCACGAAGCGGAGCCTACAACCGGACACTGACACCCTTTGGTTTTCAATCAGAAGAACGCAATTACTGGGAAGCACCCGATATTTATTATGAAATGTCGCCATTCATGCATGCTGATAAAATGAAAACACCTCTTTTACTCATCCACGGGGTGGCAGATAATAATAGCGGTACCTATCCGATGCAGAGTGAGCGTTATTTTAACGCACTGAAAGGGCTGGGCGCCACAGTCAGACTGGTTATGCTTCCCAAGGAAAGCCATGGTTATTTTGGTAGGGATTGTATTCTTCTAATTTTGTTGGTTCAGGATCTAGGGCGGGAGTATTTTGTATAATGTTCATGGGTAAAAATAAAGCTGTATA
>JARRQC010000119.1:0-4177 GCA_037382165.1 bacterium
AGTATTCAGCCAGATGGCTGAAAAAGTCTTCCCTGCCAGGTTTTTCGGTGCCGGAGTTCTCTTTCAATCGTTACACTGACCTGGTCATTGCGGAGAAGTCCCCAACCCGGGCCGGACAGGAATCGGGGAGGCACCTCACCGGCAAATCGTTCAATGATGATGTCGGGGTTTAGCAGCTCAATAAAGCGGATGATAAAATCAATATATTCATCAAAGGAAAATAAGGGATAATCAGCCTTATTTTTTTCAAAATCTATGGCCAACACCGTCCCTTTTACGATCTGCAGTTGGTGAAACTTAATGCTTTTCAGCGGCAGCTTATTGATCTCATGTACCGAGTCCATCATCATTTCCCTGGTTTCGCCGGGTAATCCAAAAATAAAATGTGCTCCTACATGAAGATGGCGGGCAGCGGCTTCCTTAATGGCTTCTTTTGCCTGCCGGAAGGTGTCCATCCGGTTGATCCTTTGCAGCGTCCGGTCATACATGCTTTCTACGCCAAACTCCAGGGACAGGTAATGGTTCCTTGAAAGCTGCTCCAGCAGGTCCAGCTTTTCATTATCTACACAATCAGGTCGCGTACTGATTACCAGTCCGATGACCTTTGGATGCTTCAACGCTTCTTCATATAATTTACTGAGCTGACTTACCGGGGCATGCGTATTTGAATAGGGCTGAAAATAGACCAGGTATTTTTCCGCCCGACGATACCTTACTTTATGGAATTCGATCCCTTCCGCGATCTGTGTTTCCAGTGATTTGTCCGGATGGCAATAGGAGGGGTTAAATGCGTCGTTGTTGCAATAGGTGCAGCCGCCGCGCCCTTTGGTCCCATCCCGGTTCGGGCAGTTAAAGCCGGCATCAACGCTTATCTTCTGTACCCTTTCCCCGAAGAGTTTTCGGAAATAGGGTGCATAAGCATTGTAAGGCCGGTCATGTCCCCAGGGGTAATTCATGATGCAAAGGTAGTGTGATGGGTTGATAGGTGCAATGGATACAGTGGTTTGATTGTGGGATGGATAAATGGATCAATTGCTTTATGGCTGAAAGGATAAATTGTCCTTTATTTGGTTGGTCCGTTGTTCATATATAATTCATATTTTCAATCGTGAAGTTGGTAGTTATCTTTTGTAAAGCAATGCGATGAAGGGGCTTTCCCGATATGACCCATCGATTATTCAGACCCATTGAACAGGTTGACGGATCTCTTGCTTCATGGATTCCCATGATTTCATGACCCTGACTCCGTAGCCCGCAATTCGTTCCCACATCAAAAATCTAAAATCAAATCTCCCATTTCAAATACAGCATTGTAAATGAAAAAAGCTGCCTTTGCAGACAGCTTTCTCCTTGATTTATCATTTCTATTATTGTCCTTCCGTCAGCCGTTCCAGTCTTTTCATGATAGAAAAGATAAATACTGCTGAGAGCAGGCAGCATACTACGAAAACGGTCCATAACTGCCAGAGTTCAATGCGTACCCAAAGGGAACTGCCCACAAACAGCAGTTTATTTCCAATGGCAGTGGCAAACAGCCATCCACCCTGCATCAGCCCCTGGAATCGCGGTGGTGACACCTTGGAAACAAAGGAGATCCCGATCGGGCTGAGGAAAAGTTCCGCAATGGTCAGGATCAAATAGGTATCTATCAGCCAGTATACCGATACCCTGCCGGGAGCGGGTTCGCCTCCGAGGTCGTTGGGGGATACCAGGCCGATGGAAGCGAAAATCATAAGCACAAATCCAAGCGCTGCTATGATCATACCGATACCGATCTTACGGGGTGTTGAAGGTTCCTTGTTCCTCTTCTTCAGGTAAGCGAAGAAACCGATGATGACAGGTGTCAGAAATACGATAAAAATCGGGTTGAACTGCTGGAACAGTTCGGGTTCGATCCGGCTGAAAAGCAAGATGATTCCGATGATACCGGCAATCAGTGAAAGGAAAGCTTTAAGGTCAAAGAATATGTTTGTAATCCTGCTCACCTCGAAGTTGGTATAGTCCCTTGCAAAGTAGGACAGCGTCAGGCCGTTCTGGTGGAATGACATCCAGAAAAAGATCACTACGATGAAAACAAGACCAAGGGCGATAAGCCTGGGTTTTTCTTCCGACCAGGGCATTTCCACGACACCTTTTTCTTTCTTCTCGGCATCCTGCATCTTTTTGCTTGGAAGCATTTTCTGGAAGGCGATATAAACGATCATACTTGCGAGCATGGCCAGGGCGGCAACGCCAAATGCCCAGTTGTAACCGGTGGAGAAAACACGCATGTACTCTTCCGAGAATGCAGCAAGATCATTAACCTGGTATCCCAGACTATTAATTAGCTGTTCATACTCGGTGGTATTCTCCAGCAATCCCTGGTTGAATTTGGTGGCAAACTTCGAAAGGTCGGCATCATAGGCATATCCTTTTCCGGCCATATACCAGTTCCTGACACCGTTGGCGGCACTGGGAGCAAAAAAGGCGCCCACATTGATGCCCATATAGAAGATCATGAAGGCGGAATCGCGAAATTTCTTATACCTGTCATCATCATACATCTGTCCGACGATCGCCTGCAGGTTACCTTTGAACAGACCATTTCCGAAAGCGATGACCATCAGTGCCGAAAGGGTTACATACAGACTGAGGCCAGGTGTTGCCATCAGGATGTAACCCAGCAACATGGTCAGAATCCCGACAAAAATAGTCCCCTTATAAGCTTTTGTCTTATCCGCTATAAAACCACCTACCAGGGCCAATCCATAAATGAAGAAATAGAACCAGCTGTAGAAATCACCTGCAGTGTCTTCTTTCAGCCCGTAACTTGCCTGGAGATAAAATACGAGGCATGCCATCATGGTGTAAAAGCCGAAACGCTCACCCATATTGGCAAAGAACGCTACATACAGCGCCCTTGGGTGTCCCTTTAACATAATGATTGATTTTTGATTGTACTAATTTTCGGTAGCCAACAAATGTAACCAAATTTCCGGGGGTTGCAATGGGAATTAAAATGGATTTTTTTGACAGCAAATTCCCAATTCCTCCATCTCCGGATTCCCTCGTTTCCCCATATCCCATCTTCCATTTTTCCATTAACTTTATTCTACAGTGTAATATTTCCAGTTCCATTTCGTCATACAAATAGCATGACCCCTGAAGAATTTAATTCCCGGCTGTTGCCGGTAAAAAATAAAATATACCGGTTTTCCCTGAGTTTGCTGATGAACAAACAGGAAGCCGAGGACGCGACTCAGGAGGTCTATTTGAAAATGTGGGATATGCGCAATCAACTCGGAAAATACAAGAACATGGAGGCGCTGATGATGACAATCACCAAGAATCATTGCCTGGACAGGTTGAGGGTAAAGAAAAACAAAGCAGCTTCCCTGGATGTGAATGTCCATGACTCACATTCGGAGAATCCCCAGCAAATCGCAGAACAGGCCGATATGCTGAACCGGGTGCTGAAAGTGATGCAAAGCCTGCCCGAACAACAGAAAACCATTGTTCACCTGCGAGACATAGAGGGGTATGCATTTGATGAATTGCAGGAGATCACGGGTTTTGATCTGAATTATATCCGCGTCAACCTGTCACGGGGTAGAAAGAAAATCAGAGAAACCATACATAACCTTGAAAGACATGAAACCAGCAGCACTTGAGCGATTGATCGAAAAGTTTTATGCGGGGGAAACCACCCTGGAAGAAGAGGAGCAATTGAGGTTTTTCTTCAAGCAGGATGATGTTCCAGAACAGTACAGGGAACTTAAAGAACAGTTTTCCTTAATGGATAACTTAGGCCATGAAGAACTGCCGGTAGATTTCGAGAAACGCTTGCTGGCACAGATGCCTGTCGGATCGAACGGACATAAATCACGCATCGGCCAATACTGGATCCCTGCCATAGCCGCTACTCTGCTGATTCTCATTACGATCATTTTCGGAACAGACCTGCTGAAACCTAAAAAAGTGTATGGCACCATTTCAGATCCGGAGATCGCTTTTATGGAAACCAGGAAAGTACTGGAAGATGTTTCCGGCAATATCAATAAAGGACTCGTGCCAGCCAAAGAGACCGTTGAGAAAGTGGAAACAAATGTGCAGAAAGCAGCCGCGATAAACGAAATGAATAAAGCGCTGGAAAAGGCGAAAGATATCCACAAACTGGAAAACGCCAGTGAACTGCTTA
>JARRQC010000119.1:4254-13190 GCA_037382165.1 bacterium
AATGAACAAAGTCTATATAAACATTGGAAATTCATAATGTCTAAACAAATAAATATTGCAATCATGAAAAACATAATCAGAACATTAATGACCGTAGCCTTTGCGCTGGCCCTTATTTCCCTAAGCGGGCAGACGGCTATCGATGACCTGTATAAAAAGTATGCGGGTAAATCAGGATTTACAAGTATCAATATCTCACCCGAAATGTTCAGTATGCTCTCCACAATGGATATGAACGACAGTTCCGAAAAGGCCAAAGAGGCCCAAAATATGATCGAGCAACTTTCAGGACTGAAAATGCTGGTCTATGAAGCCGAAGAGGGACAGACAGACGAAGCGTTCATGAAAGAGATCAGAACCCTGAGCAACTCCTCAGGATATACTGAGCTGATGTCTGTTGATGAAGAGAATGAGGTAGTTAAGTTTCTGGCTAAAAAGGACGATGATGGAAAGATATCCGAACTTTTGATGATTGTTCTGGAGGAATCTGAAGCCGTGGTCATGAGCATGACAGGTCATCTGGATATGAAATCCATTTCCCAGATCTCAAAATCCCTCGAGATAGAAGGGCTGGAAAACCTGGATGAGCTCGAAGAAAAATGAAATTGATATGTAATCACAAGGATAAAAACTCGTCATGCATAGATTAATAGTTATTATTTCCTTCCTGTGGCTGATTCCACTTGCCGGACAAACACAGGACAGGGACCTTGCAAAGTTGTTCAATAATTACAAGGATGTGAAAGGCTTTGAATATGAAAAGGGAGATGCCAACCTGAATCTAGATATGGACTGGGATTTCGGTGATTTTCTCAACGATCTCGAAGCCTTTTACATACTCAGTTTTGATAAATCTGAAGGTGATATTTCGGACCTTAAGCACTTTGAATCGAAATTCGATAAGTTGCTGGATAAAAAGGGATTCAAATCGATCCTTGAAGTGGATAGCGACGGCAGGATTGAGGTGTTAAGGTGTGAGGATGCCAAAGGGAACCCTACCGACTTTATACTGGTCGCTGGTGGAGAAAATGACATCTCCTTTATCTGGGCGGCGGGACGGTGACAGGAATTCCGGTCAACCGCGATCCGGACAGGGAATTGGCATTATCCAGTATCTAATTGACAAGCACCTTTCGAGTCAGGCTGCGACCGTCTTTTGTAAGCTGAATGAAGTAAAGTCCCTCCGGCGCTCCGGAAAGATTGATATTCACCCTGTTATTGACATGCTCTAACCGACGGTGCACAAGCTGACCATGTACATTGAATACGGAGATGCCGGCTCGATCCCAGTTGTCATTCAGCTGAATTGAAAGTTGGCCGGTGGTCGGGTTGGGATAGATCTGGATTTGATCATCTTCTACTGATGCCTGGTCATTAACTGACGTCAATGCGTCAATCCTCACATTGTCGATGTAAAGGTTGTTTCCCAGGATCCTGACCGTCTCGAACATGATCATCACATTGGAATGATCCAGCCACGGTGTAAGGTCAACAGCATAACAATTGCTGTCCTGGAAATATCCGCACCAGTCTTCAGGGGAACCCGGAGTGAAAGGTGAAGCGAGGGGGTCTGTTGTGGATAAACTTCCGGAACCGTCTTCATACAATTCCAATAGCCTTGACCAGCTTTCCCCGCAGTCAACAGAAATTTTAACGATCAGCGAATCAGTATAATCAAGATCAGTGCCGGTCAGCGTGTAGGCGTGGTCAAAGCTGAGTGCTGCAGTTTCCAGTCCTGAAAGGTTGATGAGCGGGCTGATCAGCTGGTTTTTTTCCATAAAGTTAAAAGACTCGTACAGGTTGATGCCTGCAGCAAAACTACCGCCGTTTCCTGTAGCGAATTGCACACTCCATGCTGCATCCCCATCTTCGGGATGAACCGTAGTCCAGCCTGTAGCACTCAGGCCGGCGCTTTCAAAATCTTCAAAATATGGGATCGTAACACCACCTGCTGTGATATAATTTTCCCTGGTGAGGGTTGCTTCACCATTTTGATTGGATGCCTGAAGGGTTACGCTGTAATTCCCGGGTTCCAGGAAAATAATCTCAGGATGCTGACTGTTTGGTGTGGAGTTGTTGACAAATTCGTAACTGCCAGGAAAGACTGTCCATGTCCATGAATCCGGACAAACAAGTGTCTGATCGATAAATTGTATGGGCTTACCAGCGCAAACCATGGTGTCAGTGACCATGAATGCCACCTCTGGTATAGCGCTTTCACTTACTTCGATCAACCCGGTATAGGTGATCTCCTGACTTCCGTAAGCATTGGTGGCCTTCAGTGTAACGGAATAATTGCCAGGCTCTTCAAAGACGATCCCTTCGGGGTGCTGATCTGTGGAAGTAGCTGGGGTGCGACCGTTCTGCCTACATCAGCAGAAAGATGCGCGATATTGAGATCCCCGTTTTTATCCGGGGCACCGTTGGGCCGGAAGATGAACACTTCATCCGGAGGACCTTGCGCATTGCCTGCACCATCCAGTTTGGTATCTATCCGGTAAACCAATAAACCGCTGCCGGGCAGTGAACTTTCAAAAGTCCCTTCCCTGAGCCTGTATTCAAGTATAAAGTATTCCGAGGAGGAATTGGGAGAAGCCACTTTGTAAACATTATTTTCCGCGCTGGTAATGGGATTAAGCATATACGTCCCACATTCCGTTATTTCGGGAATTTCACTGATCCATCCGCCATAGCGGAATTTCATATAAGCTCCCATGGACTGCGGAGGATTGGCATTCGATTCCATCACATCCCACCGTCCGACGGCGGTAATGGGAGAACTGTTGTAATGGTAGA
Source organism: bacterium (assembly GCA_037382165.1). Taxonomy (GTDB): domain Bacteria; phylum Bacteroidota; class Bacteroidia; order Bacteroidales; family F082; genus JAADID01. The sequence goes on from JARRQC010000119.1 coordinate 7,051, forward strand.
GGTCAGGAGCGCCAAGTGTGTGATAAGTTTCGTGGCACAGTACCCCGTTACCGCGGCTGTCAAGTTCTGATTCGATCTGGAAATTGAAATCCCATACCCGCTTTCCGTTGATATAGGCTTCCTCATTGTACAGTACCCACCTGTGAGGCCATAGCAGGGTACTCCATGCGGTCGGTTCACCCTTGATAACGAATATGACATTATCTACGAACCCATCGTTATTGTCATCAAGATTGATGCTTTCAGGAACCTGGTCATTAATATATTCAACCGCACGTTTGAGCAGGGCATGCTCCCGTTGGGTGCGCTGGTTGCCCTGGTAACCTTCAGGATTTGTTACAGCGTTGTAAGGCATGTAATAGTTACGGGGATTTTCATCCTGGTAGGATATCACATGGTTTCCTTCAGGTACAGGGTAAAACCAGGATGGCATATCCAACTCGCCGTAAGAAACATCCCTGAAATAATTTTTCATGGAGTTGTAGCCCGGCTCATCACTGTTATACATATTGTGGTAATACATGGTATCTGTGAGGTATTCCGGCTGATTGCTGAAACGAATATAGACCACAATATTGTTGATTTCATCGAATTCGCTGGCCACAGCGGTTGAAGGATAACCTTCACGCTCCGGTCTCGTTTTCATCTCCTCACGCATGAACTGCTCACGGATTTGGATCATCTCCGACGCATCGATATTTATCCACGGCTCGAGTCCTGCTGCTGCCGGGTTCGTCAGGTCTGCACGATAATTTGATGGGCTAAGGGTATTGCCGCTGAGTATGGCGAAATAATAATAGCCATCTTCCGGATGCTGTAATATCGTGTAACCGTTCTCATCATGAAGCCAGTTGTAAAACTCATCTCCGCTGGCATAACATTGAAAAACCGTTCCGTCAGGCTGGGTGACGGTTTGCGGGACGAATTTAAGATAGGCTGCAGAAAGGGACAAATGCAGGATTAAAACTGTGAAGAACAGTATGCCTCTAAAAAAATTTTTCATAAGCTTCAAAGATGAAAGATTAACCGGTCAAAAATGACAGGCAAAAGTACAAACTAATTTGTAGCCACGGTTGTTCACTTGAACAGCAGGAAATCTGTAAGGGTTGTAATGAACAGGACATTATTCATTTCACATGGATTTGAGCTTTCAGAGTGCTGCGAAAGCCTCGGGAAACTCTACCTTACCGCTGACGTTTTGTAATCCCCCCTTCTTTAGTTCCCTGGCCATAAAGGCTTCATTGGGTGCCGGAAAGGGTGATTTAATATTCCATTTTGAAGCTGGCTGGAAGCCGAATTTCGGATAATAGCTTGGATGACCCAAAACAACCACCGAGCTGTGGTTCAGGTCGTGTGCCACCTGTAAACCATACAAAACCAGCAGTTTACCTATGCTCTTTTTCTGAAAATCAGGCAATACCGACATGGGTGCAAGGGTTAGTGTGGCGAATTTTTTTCCCTTGTCATGAATGAATACCGGATAGAATAGGATATGACCGACAACCTGGCTGTCTGTTTCCGCCACAATAGATAAATCAGGAATATACAAGTCGGTCTTTCGCAAAGCGTTGACCAGATTGCCTTCCGCTTTCCGGCCAAAGGCCAGATCATTTACCCTTACGATATCAGCATAATCGCTGTTGTTTTCCTTTCGTAATATGACCATACCGGGATTTATATTCCAAAACTATGAAAATCATCCGTTGCCGGACGTATGAAATTCATATTTTTATGATGTTTCGATTCAGGCAATACTGGGTTGATCCGCTGAATGATCATTCGAAGACGGCCATTTCGATCACTTCCCTGCCCGAAGCATAAGATGGCTTAATTTACTATTTTTGCCCCGCTTAAAAACAACAGCCTGTTCCATGGATATTCCCAGCAAATATAATCCTTCAGAGACCGAAGACAAGTGGTATTCCCATTGGATGGAAAAACGATATTTTCATTCAACACCTGATGACCGGGAACCTTATACGATCGTCATTCCTCCCCCCAATGTGACAGGTGTCCTGCACATGGGGCATATGCTCAACAATACGATCCAGGACGTTTTGATCCGCAGGGCACGGATGAAAGGCAAAAATGCCTGCTGGGTGCCGGGTACGGACCATGCTTCCATCGCCACGGAAGCCAAGGTTGTCGCCAAGCTGAAAGCAGAAGGGATCGACAAAAAAGACCTGAGCAGGGAGGCTTTCCTGGAACATGCCTGGGAATGGAAAGAAAAGCACGGGGGGATTATCCTTGAACAATTGAAGAAACTGGGAGCCTCCTGTGACTGGGAAAGAACCCGCTTTACAATGGATGAGGCGCTGCATGATTCGGTTATACAGGTTTTCATTGACCTTTTCAACAAGGGGTTGATTTACCGCGGGGTCAGGATGGTGAACTGGGATCCCAGTGCCAAAACGGCCGTTTCAGATGAGGAGGTAATTTATAAGGAGGTCAATTCAAATCTCTATTATATCCAGTACAAGGTGGAGGGAGAAGAAGATCACCTTGTCATCGCCACTACCCGCCCGGAAACCATACTGGGAGATACGGCGGTCTGCGTGCATCCGGAGGATGAACGGTTCACAAGGTTTCATGGAAAGAAAGTGCTGGTCCCCTTGCAAAACAGGCCTGTCCCCGTTATAAAGGACGAATATGTCGATCGTGAATTCGGTACAGGGGCACTGAAGATCACACCTGCCCATGATATCAACGATTATGAACTGGGTATAAAACACAAACTGCCCAGCATTGACATTTTCGAAGATGATGGAACGATGAGCAAGGAGGCCGGTCTTTATATCGGAAAGGATCGCTTTGCCGTCAGGGAAGAAATCGTGTCCGATCTCGAAAAAGCAGGCAGCCTCGTGAAAACGGAACCTTATGTCAACAAGGTGGGTTACAGCGAAAGAACCGATGAAGTCATTGAACCCAAACTTTCCCTGCAATGGTTCCTCAAGATGAAAGACATTGCCGAACCGGCATTGAAAGCGGTGGAAAGCAACGAGATCAGATTCCACCCGGTGAAATTCAAGAACACCTACCGTCACTGGATGGAAAATGTGCGCGACTGGAATATATCCCGCCAGCTGTGGTGGGGGCAACGGATACCGGTCTATTATCTGCCGGAGGGTGAAATGGTAGCTGCAAAATCGGATGAGGAAGCCCTCGCACTGGCCAGGGAAAAATATAACCGCGATCTAAGTTTAGAGGACCTGAAACAGGATGAAGATGTGCTGGATACCTGGTTCTCCTCCTGGCTGTGGCCCATTTCGGTATTTGATGGTATCCGTTTCCCGGACAATGAAGACATTAAATATTATTACCCAACAAATGAATTGGTCACAGGGCCCGATATCATTTTCTTCTGGGTTGCGCGTATGATCATGGCGGGTTTCCTTTACAGGGAGGAGATACCTTTCAGGAGCGTTTATTTTACCGGCATTGTCAGGGATAAGCTCGGGCGAAAAATGTCAAAGACACTTGGCAATTCACCGGATCCCCTGGAACTGATTGGGGAATATGGTGCGGATGGAGTCCGCGTGGGTATGCTGCTGACCGCCCCCGCCGGGAATGATCTTCCCTTTGATCCGGCGCTTTGTGAGCAGGGCAGGAATTTCAGTAATAAAATCTGGAATGCGCTCCGACTGACAAGAGGCTGGAAGGTGGATACCTCGCTTAGCCAGCCGGAAAGCAGCAGGCTGGGCATTGCATGGTTTGAGGCGAGATTTAACAAATCCCTCAGGGAAATAGATCGCTATTTCGACAAATACCGCCTTTCCGATGCGCTGATGGCTACCTATAAACTAATATGGGACGACTTCTGCAGCTGGTACCTGGAAATCGTCAAGCCGGCCTATCAACAACCCATCGATGCGCAAACCTATGAAACGACGATCGGTTTTTTCGAAAAGCTGATGAAAATGCTTCATCCGTTCATGCCGTTCCTGACGGAAGAGATCTGGCATTTACTTCGCGACAGGAAGGAAGGTGACGATATTATCATTGCACAACTTCCGGATGCGCAACGCGTAAATAACCAGGTTATTCAGGCGTTCGAAAAAGCCGAAGCGGTTATTATCGGCGTACGGAAAGTGCGGAAGGAAAAGAATATTCCCAACAAAGAATCACTCGACCTCCTGTTGCAAAAAGGAAAGCATGATGAAAGTATGTTCTATCCGGTGGTGACCAAGCTGTCCAACCTGAACCATATACGGGAGGTGGATGGTAAACCTGATAATACAGTGACTTTTGTGGTTGGAGCGCAGGAATATTATATTCCGCTTGCCGGGAATATTGACGTGGAAGCCGAAATCAAAAAACTCAGCGACGAGATTGACTATATGGAAGGTTTCCTTTCCTCTGTTGTCAGGAAACTCTCGAATGAAAGGTTTGTCAATAATGCACCGGAAGCTGTTGTAGCCAAAGAGAAACAGAAACAAGCTGATGCCGAAGAGCGGTTGAAAGTTTTAAAAAACCAGCTTGAAAATTTAAAATCCTGAAAAAGCTGTATTCGACCGGCTGCAGATAAGGAAGCGAGCTGACCTACCTCAGCCTGAGTTTGGATCCTACGGGAAGGTTACTGTTAGTATACAAGTCATTCATTTTCGCCAGTCTTTTCATGCGGACACCATACAACTGCGATATATAGCGCAGGTTTTCACCATACGAAACGGTGTGGGTTTTGAATTCCCTGGCAGCTTTCCTCCTTTTCTTTTCCAGGTAAAGGATTTCACCTGACTTTAGCTTATGTTTTTTGCCAAGCTCGTTGTATTTATATAATTGCCAGCTGTAAATATCAAACTCCTCAGCTATTTCCGCATAAGTGTCTCCATCTTCGACGACAATGAATGGAACCCCGTTGTTCTCGTACACCTTTCTCCCTTTATCACTTTCATAAAGGACAGCTTTGTCTGTCGCCAGATCAGCAAAACTCAATTGTTTTTCTGCTGATTCCCTTTCTTCTGTTCGTGCATCTCTTCTTGACCTGCTTTGGCCTGTATCAAATGCATTCAGCTCATACCGCTCGATGATGCTGATCAGAAGCTGCGGATATTTCGGATTGGTCGCATAACCCGCTTTTTTCAATCCCCTGGCCCAGCTTTTATAATCGGTAATGTCATAATCAAAAAGGAAAGAATACCGGCCGCGCTGGGTAAGGAAAAGGGAATGGTCGCGGAAGGAATCTTCCGGATCCTTGTATTTCCTGAAACATTCGTCCTTTTCATCATCATCCATGGTATAAGTTTTCCCTGTCCAGTCCTTATGACATTTAATGCCAAAATGGTTGTTGGCTTCCCTGGCCAGCCGGCTGTTGCCGCTTCCCGATTCAAGAATTCCCTGTGCCAGTGTGATGGATGCAGGAATGCCATATTCTTTCATCTTGCGAACCGCAATATCCTGGTACATTTCAATGTATTCTTCCGTGCTGATCCGATCCTGACCCGGAAGCAGGATGGGAAGGAGTAAAAGGACAAATAAAAAGGGCCGGATCATCAAAACGAAAAAATTTCAACAAAAATACAGCTTGACAGCTGTGCGGTATCGTGGAGAAAACGCAATTTTACACAAAAGATTGTTAATGCGCTTCAGTGCATTGAGGATATAACTAGAGGCCATTACATATTTTGTAAATTGTGTCGCCTATGGAAAAAGCGGATGCGCAAATCATAACGAATTATTTCCACAACCTGACTTCCCGGCAAGTTGAGCAGATCCAGGACCTGCATGATTTGTATGCCTGCTGGAATCAACGGATCAATGTGATCTCCCGTAAGGATTTTGAGAATTTTTATATACATCACGTGCTTCATTCGCTGGGTATTGCCAAAATCGTTCATTTCAAACCCGGTACGGAGATCATTGATGTAGGAACCGGAGGCGGTTTCCCGGGCATTCCGCTTGCCATACTATTTCCTGATGTTCGTTTCTGCCTGGTTGACTCCATTGGTAAAAAAATCCATGTGGTCAGGGAAGTGGCAGAAGCGCTTCAGCTCAAGAATGTAACATGGGAACATAACAGGGCTGAAAAGATAAAGCGCAAATTTGATTTTATCATCAGCCGCGCGGTAACCAATTTGCCAGATTTCGTTCGTTTGACAGCACATCTTGTGCGTCCATCGGGTAATAATGAATTGAACAATGGT
>JARRQC010000120.1:0-6802 GCA_037382165.1 bacterium
GTGTAAGATCGGAAGTACCACCATCCTTTATGATGGGGTAAGGATCTATGATGAATGCAAAATAGGGAACCACTGCACGCTTCATGCCGGTGCGGTTGTCGGCAGCGATGGATTCGGCTTTGCCCCTTCAAGTGCCAGTGATTACAAAAAAGTCCCCCAGATCGGTAATGTCATCATTGAAGATCATGTGGAAATCGGAGCCAATACTACCATTGATAAAGCAACGATGGGATCTACCATTATCCGGAGAGGGGTAAAACTTGACAACCTCATTCAGATTGCCCATAATGTGGAGATCGGTGAAAATACCGTCATTGCTGCACAGACTGGCATATCGGGTTCAACCAAGATCGGAAGAAATTGCATGATTGGCGGCCAGGTTGGTATCATCGGACATCTTGTGATCGCAGACGAAGTTAAAATCGCCGCGCAATCTGGTATTGGCAAAAGCATAACCGAAAAAGGGGAGATCGTGGAAGGCTCCCCTGCCTTTAATATACGGGAATACCAACGTTCCTACGTTCATTTCCGGCGATTTGACCGCCTGGTGAAAAGATTGAATGAGGTGGAAAGAAAAGTAAAGGAATGATCGGTTGAAAAGATAAAAACCTTACTTCATCCTCATCTTCTCCGCATGTGGAACACTGTGATCCACAATGATTCCCTGTACCTATTTTTTCTTACTTTTGCACAACTTTTAAGAAAAGCAGTTACTTCACTCCATTTATGACAGTTAAGCAACGGACGATCAGTAAATCCGTCACCATAACAGGATCCGGACTACATACGGGCCAGGAAGGCCACATGACTTTTAATCCCGCACCTGAAAACCATGGTATTAAATTCAGAAGGATTGACCTTGAAGAGCATCCGATCATTGAAGCTGATGTTGAACATGTGGTCAGTACCGAAAGGGGTACGACAATAGCCAAAAACGGTGCTATGGTATACACCATAGAACATGTTCTCGCCGCTTTTATGGGTCTGGGTATTGACAATGCCCTGGTGGATCTGGACATTGAAGAGATACCCATCAAGGATGGTTCATCCAGGTTCTTTGTTGAAGCTATAGAGGAAGCGGGAATTGTCGAGCAAAATGCCCCCCGAACCTACATTGAGATCAAGGAACCGGTATCTTTTGAGATTCCCGAAAAGCAAATCAGGATCACGGCAGAACCTGCAGATTCTTTTTCCGCAGAAGTTACCATTGATTTTGAAACCAAGGTGCTTGGGGAACAAAAGGCCATTCTCAAGGGGATAGATGATTTTGTGGAAGAAATATCCCCGTGCAGGACTTTTGTTTTTCTGCACGAACTCGAATTCCTGATGAACAATAACCTCATCAAAGGCGGTGATCTCAGCAATGCGATCGTATTTGTCAACAGGGCCGTTTCACAAAAGGAACTGGACAGGCTGGCAGATCTTTTTAACAAACCGCGCATCAAGGTAAAGAAGGAAGGGATACTGAACAACCTGGACCTTTATTTTGAAAATGAGCCGGCCAGGCATAAGCTGCTCGATGTCATTGGAGACCTGGCGCTTTTAGGGAAACCCATCAAAGGACATATTAAAGCCTACCGACCGGGACACCAGACCAACACTACCTTTGCCAAAATCATAAAGGATCATTACAAGAAAGTGCAATCCATGAAGAAAAAACCACCTTTTGATATCTATGCCAAACCGGTATATGATATCAACCAGATTAAAAACATTCTACCCCACAGGTCGCCTTTCCTGTTGGTCGACAAAGTGCTTGAGCTGAGTGAAGAGTATATTGTCGCGGTAAAGAATGTCACCATGAATGAACCGTTCTTTGTCGGTCATTTTCCTGATGAACCGCTGATGCCCGGCGTACTGCAGGTTGAAGCCATGGTTCAGGCAGGCGGCATTTTCGTGTTGAACCAGGTGCCTGATCCTGAACTCTATTCAACCTATTTCCTGAAGATCAATGACACGCGGTTCAGGCAAAAAGTCGTTCCAGGTGATGTCATTGTATTTGTCATTGAACTGACCGCACCCATGAAACGCGGGATTTGTTCCATGCGTGGAAAAGCATACGTAGGCAATAAGGTGGTCATGGAAGGGTTGATGACCGCACAGATTGTAAAGAACAAAGAAAAAAGCAATTCATGAATCAACCTTTAGCTTACGTGCACCCACAGGCAAAAGTGGCCAAGAATGTGGTAATTGAGCCTTTTGTCAACATTGAGAAAAACGTTGAGATCGACGAGGGCACATGGATCGGTTCGAATGTAACCATTATGGAAGGTGCCCGCATCGGGAAAAACTGTAAGATATTTCCGGGCGCCGTGATATCGGCCATTCCACAAGACCTCAAATTTGCCGGGGAAGAGACAGTCGTGAAAATCGGCAACAATGTCACGATACGGGAATTTGTCACCATCAACCGGGGAACCAAGGCCAATATGGAAACCGTGATCGGTGACAACTGCCTGCTTATGGCCTATGTGCATATTGCCCATGACTGCGTACTTGGAGATAATGTTATCCTTGCCAATGCCGCGACATTAGCCGGTCATATCAGGATAGAGGATTGGGCGATCATAGGGGGACTGGCTGCAGTTCACCAGTTTGTGGCCATTGGAGCTCATGCATTCATCTCGGGAGGCGGCATGGCACGTAAGGATGTACCTCCTTTCTGTAAAGCCGGCCGGGAACCGTTGGCATTTGCCGGCGTAAATTCAATTGGACTTCGTCGACGCGGATTCTCAAATGAAAGGATCAATGCGATCCAGGAAATTTATCGTATTATCTTCCTGCGTGGCAGAAACATTACTCAAAGCGTGAACTATATCGAAGCCAACATACCGGCAACACCGGACAGGGACGAAATTCTAAGTTTTATCGCAAATTCACAGCGCGGGATCATGAAAGGGTATGCCCGGTTCAAGGACAATCGTATTTAGCAACTCATCAAAAATTAACTATCCATATCATATACATGGCTACAACAGCAGATTTCAGAAACGGACTTATTATTGAACACAATGACGATTTGTGGTCCATTGTAGAATTTCAACATGTCAAACCAGGGAAAGGTCCGGCATTTGTAAGGACGAAACTCAAAAATCTCAAAACAGGAAAAGTGTTGTCCAACACATTCACCTCTGGTGTCAAGATCAACATACAGCGGGTGGAAAACCGTCCCTATCAGTATTTATACAGGGAAGGCGATATTTTCCATTTTATGAATATGGATAATTACGAGCAAACCTTTATAAACCAGGAACTGATCAGCGCACCTGACCTGCTGAAAGAAGGGGAAAGTGTACAAATCGCTTTTCATGCTGAGACCGAAACTCCGCTGACTTGCGAAATGCCCACCTATGTTACGCTCGAAATAACCTATACGGAACCCGGTGAGAAAGGGAATACCGCCACCAACACCTTGAAGGAAGCAACTGTTGAAACAGGCGCCATCGTTAAAGTCCCGCTGTTCATCAATACCGGTGACCATATTAAGGTTGACACAAGGACCGGCGAATACTCGGAACGTGTAAAAGTCTGATTTCATGGACTTCCCCAGGCCTTACAAAACAACCGAAATCGCCGAAATGATCGGGGCGCAAGTCCATGGTAAATCTTCCATCCTGGCAACCGGTCTCAATGAATTGCACCTTGTCCGGAAGGGTGATATCACTTTTGTTGATCATCCCAAATATTACAGCAAGGTTTTGGGGTCGGCAGCTACCCTGGTTATCATTAACAAAGTGGTCGAAGTACCGGAAGGCAAAGTATTGCTTTACCACGAATCCCCGTTTGATGCATTCATTTCATTAATAGACCATTTCAGGCCATTTGAGACCTCAGCTAAAATGATCAGTCCTACCGCCGAAATTGGAGAGGGAAGCATTATCCAGCCCGGTGTCTTTATCGGCAATCATGTCAGGATTGGCAAGAATTGCATCATACATGCCAATACCAGTATTTATGACCATACCATCATCGGGGACCGAGTTGTCATTCATTCCGGCACTGTCCTCGGTGCAGATGGATATTATTTTCAGCGACGTACCGAAGGCTATGTAAAATTCCAGTCCGGAGGCCGGGTGGTGATCGAGGATGACGTCGAAATCGGCGCAGCCTGTACCATCGATAAAGGAGTTACCGGTGATACGACCATCCGTAAGGGAACTAAAATGGATAACCACTGTCAGGTGGGACACGACAGCGTGATCGGTAAAAACTGCCTGATTGGTGCTTTCAGCGCCATTGCAGGGGTGACTGTCATCGAGGATGATGTCACCCTTTGGGCCAGGGTCGCTATCAGTAAGGATATCGTCATAGGAAAAGGAGCTGTATTGCTTGCTACATCAGCGGTTAGCAAGTCGCTGGAAGGCGGAAAGGTCTATATGGGGGCACCCGCAATAGAAGTAAAGAAATACTGGCGGCAATTCGCAGCGCTGCGCAAACTTCCCGAAGTCCTGGGTAATATTCGCAAACCTCACGATTCCGGTAATTCCCCGGATTGATCCTTTGGAGGGTGGTCTAAATGATAAATATCCAGCGCAACGATCACAGCAATAAATCCCCAGAAAGGCACGGATAATTTATCGGTATCGAGAAAATTATTAAGGATACCATGAGAAAAATAGGTGATAAGCCCCAGTGTTACCATGAGGCTGAGGAATTTGACTTCTATATTTCCCCGTTTGTAAACACGCAGGCCATAATAGATCACAAAGATAAGCAAGAGTATCACGATGAGCATTCCCGGTATGCCCATTTCTGAAAGTGGCCCCAGGTACTCACTATGCGCATTCCCCTTATCCCCGAGGTTGGTAGAAATAATGGTCTTCTCCCTGGAACGCTGATAAGGGGCATAGACAAACTGGTATGTTCCCGGACCCCAGCCCAGTATAGGGCGGTCATTAAACATCCGCAATGCGGCTTGCCAGCGATTGATCCTTTCCAGGTTGGAAGCGTCGGATGAAATATTATAAATAGACTGAACGTGCTCAATAAAATTGGCGGAAGAATCCTGTTTATTTTTCTCAAGTCGATCCAGAATCTGCTGCTGAAAGGTGAAGAAAATGCCTATCAGCAAACCAGCAACCAGCGCTATCCAGTAAAACCGGATCCTGAGCAATACCACGATGAAAACGCCCGCAGCTACCGCCACACTGATCCATGCGGCCCTGCCATAGGAAAGGATAATCCCAGCTGTCATGATAAGGAATATGACAAAAGAAATGATCCGTGTTCTTCTGGTTGCGCCCGGAAAAAAGATAAAACCGATGATTACCGGGTAAAATATGGCAAGGGCAGCGCCATAAGCGGTATGGTCATTATAGAAAGGAGACATCACCCAGTGTCCTGCATCCTCCTCGAATCCATACTGGGCATGCATGCTGATCGTATAAAAAATAACCAGCAGCAGCGCGGAAATATACAACCACATGAAGAGCTTGATATTCTTCATGCTTTTGAAAACAAGGATTGCCAGGAAGTAAAATGGAACCACAAACCAAAGCCTGGAGAGTAGATATTTAAATGAAACAATCGGGAATTCGCTGGTAAAAGTGGTCAGCAACATCCAAAGCAGTGCGATATAGATCAAATAACTGATGGGGTGCTGCGAAGCTTTCCTGTCATATTTATTTTCAAAGATCAGATTGGCCAGAAAGACAAGCAAAACACCAAACATCAAAGGTTCAGTCGGCAAAGAAATACCCAGTCCCATTTCGAGGTTTGATATATTTACGGCCAGGGGGGTCAGGAAAGTGATGAATAACAAAACACGATCCAGCGAGACGAGATAAAAGTAAAGCACAATTAAGGCTACCGGAAGAATAAAAAACCAATAAATGTCCTTTTCCAGGACAAGGTAAAAGTTGACCACTAAAAAAAGAGCGGTAAGCGCATAAACCCAGAATATTTTAACCTTCTCTGTCAACAGAATAGTCTTTTGTCAGACACATTAAGCAGATCTGTCGTAAGCTCTCTTTTCAATAAAAAGCAATACGAGCATGGCGAAAATGAAAGCTGCCAGGGTAGCAACTACTACAATCAACCAACGAATAGGATAACTCTTCTTATCTGCCGGAAATGGCATGGTAACGATATTGGAATAGGTCATTTCAGCATTGTAAAACCTGACCGCCAGTTCATAATCAAGCTTGACACTGGTGTATGAATGGGCCTCATCCTGGATCATGGCGACAACTTCTATCAGCTGACCACTTTTTTTCTGCATGTTCTCAAACAATCTCTTCACCTCCTTTGAATTGACACGGTCGGGGCCCTGACCGGTAATCGTTTTCAGGTACCCTTTCATGATCTCCTGCGACTGGTATCCATATTCAATCAATCCATATTCGGTACCCAAATCATACATGATGTTTTTCAGGGAATCCAGTGAAGCACGTTTTAAATCGAGTTGTTTTTCATACATATCCATGACCTCCTTGTATTTGCTTTTATGCAAATAGGCCACTTTTTGATCATAGAAATTAAGAATGGCTTCAACCATTTTTGCCGCTGTATTGGGATCCTTATCCTGCACTTCAATCATCACACCTTCATAAGGGGTTTTATTGATGCTTACATTCTCATGATATTCAGTCAACAAGGCAGTTCTGAAATATTTGTAATTCCTGTCAATCTCATAATGGGCGGGCAGATTGAATTTCTTGATCATGCTGTCCACAATATCCTGTGACCCCATGATCTGCAGCATCTGCTCCGTTTCACTCTCATCCGAGTAAGAATCGACATTGGCAGGATATACAACGGCATGTGACTTGTACATGGGGGTTATGAAGGTGGGACCCGAGAA
>JARRQC010000121.1:0-6760 GCA_037382165.1 bacterium
TTGTTGATAGGGAGTCTTTATGTTATCGCAGAGATAAACCTCTTCAACCAGTTTCTCTTTGACAGGGAATTCATTTCACATCGCACCGACTGGGATCCCACATTTGATCAGCTTCACCAGACTGCAGAAACGGTCACTTTTACCGATGCGCTGCAAAGGAGCCTTGATTTGGTGACCAAAGGTGAAATCAATGCCATGGTATTTCCTTTTGTCATTCTCTTTTTCCTGGTATTCATGCTGATCTTTGATTTCAGGGGCATCATGAGGGAGAGGTACATTCCGGCACTGGTTCTTGCCATGACTGGCATAGCGCTCCTGTACGGTTTTTATTTCGCTGATTTGAAACCCTGGGTATTCTTGAAAAATCAAAGCATGTTGCTGAAAACCTTTCGCATTGACAGGATCTTCTTTTTTCTTCCGGTTTTGTATTACCTGCTGTTTGCCTTATTAATAAAACGGGCATGGGCTACCGGGAAGCGGTGGATGAAATATGCAGCCTATGTTTTTCTGCTGGTGAACTTCCTTTATGTACCGCTCAAAAACCGGGAACTAAAGGCCAATGTGGCAATCTTTGTAAAGGGCAAACCCAAATCGATGATTACCTGGAAAAAATTCTTTGCAGAAGATTTGTTTGACCGGGTAAAGAAAGATATCGGCATGCCACAGGATGAGTACCGGACAGTGAGCCTGGGCATTACTCCGGCTGTTTCCCTGTATAATGGTTTCTACACATTGGATATGTATTCAAACAATTATCCGCTGGAACATAAAAGGAAGTTCCGGGAGATCATCGCACCTGAACTGGAAAAGTCGCCAAAATGGGAAGCCTCATTCGATAAGTGGGGAGGTGAGTGTTTCCTGGTCAGCTCAGAAATAACATACCGGCCGGATTTCATACCTTATGAAAAAGCGGTGGATAGTCTCGATATCAATACAAGAGCGCTTTATGAACTGGGCGGGAAGTTCATACTTTCATCACTTGAGATCAGGAATTACAAAGCGTTAAACCTGAAATTCAGAAAAAAATATACAGATCCGGAAACCCCCCTGACCCTTTACCTGTATGAAGTGATGCCTCCTGAAAAAGGGGAGCTGGATGGTTAAGATAAATGCGGGGAATAATGGAAATAGGAGGATTTGATGTATAGGGTGTATGGGTTATGAAGAGGAGTAGTGCTTATGACCAATGGATGATACCCGTAAACTGTCAGAAAACATCCAATTCCTGCCCATGCAACTATCTGATATGATGTTGATAATAACGAATATCCCAGCTCGTTTGAAACAATAAACCTAACCGTTATGATGAAAAGTAAAGCTGTCGTTGTCCTGATGCTGTTTGTTGTTCTTTTTCCTTATGATTTGGTCGCACAACAGGATCATCTCTATATGCCCCGTGAAATAAGAAGAGCTTACGAGAAAGGGACCAGGTCAGCGGATGGAACACCGGGTAAAAAATATTTTCAGAACAGGACCGATTATACCATATCAGTAAATTTCAATCCCTATACCCGGTTACTGCAGGGAAGTGAGACCATACGCTTCACCAATAACAGTCCGGATACACTGAAGCGCCTTGTTATCCGGTTAAATCCCAACCTGCTTAAGAAGGGTGCTGTCCGGTCTGTATCCATCGATCCCGCAGATGTAACCGACGGGGTGGAGATCACCAGCTTAATCATCGGCAGGGACGCTGTAGACCTTGAGAATAACCCTCCCTTTCTCTCCGGAAAGAATATGATCGTCCGGTTGCCGAAAGCCCTTGTTCCGTCTTCCGTCACGGAATTCAGGATAGATTGGAATTATATTTTCCAGGCAAATTCAAATATCCGTGAAGGCCGCTATCATGAAACCACCTATTTCATTGCGTACTGGTTTCCGAGGATCGCGGTCTATGATGACATCTATGGGTGGGACAGGCACAATTACAATGGCGAACAGGAATTCTATCATGAATATGGCGATTATGAGGTAAACATTACTGTACCACGGAATTTTTATGTCTGGTCATCAGGTATCCTTCAAAACCCCGGAGAAGTGCTGCCGGAAGATGAATTTGAGCGATTTGAGGCCTCAAAAAGTAGTGACCGCGTCATTCCTGTATTGGATAAAAATGACAGGAAACAACAGCGCGGTGAACAAACGAAGGATAAACTGAGCTGGCGATTCATGGCCGAAGACCTTCCTGATTTTGCTTTTGCATTGAGCGACACTTACCTCTGGGACGCTTCCAGCGTGGAAGTAAACGGTAAAAGGATACATATCCAGGCAGTATACCATCCGGAGGCAAAAGATTTCGAAGAAGTGGTGGAAATAAGCAGGGAAGTCGTCAGCTTGTTGTCGGATTCAGTTATGCATGTCGATTTTCCTTATCCCCAGATGATCGTTTTCAACGGGCATTACGGGATGGAATTTCCCATGATGGCCAACGATGGGGAAGGGAAAGACCGAAACGAAACCCTATTTGTCACCTCACATGAGATCGCACATACTTATTTCCCTTTTCTTGTGGGGGTCAATGAACAGAGATATGCCTGGATGGATGAAGGCCTGATCACCTACCTGCCCAAGTCCATAGAAGACCGGCTCTCCCATGATAAAAACCGCCGGGAGTTTTCATCAAATATTCGCAGCTATTCCTACTATGCAGGCAGTCGTTTCGATGTTCCCCTGATGGTACCCTCAGATCAACTTACGGGATTATCTTATATGTTCGCTTCATACAGTCGGTCAGCAGTGGCCTTTTATGTACTGGAAGGAATTTTGGGAAAGGCAATGTTTACATCCTGCCTGCAATCATTTATCATCCGCTGGAAGGGGAAGCACCCTACTCCCTATGATTTTTTCTACACAGTAGCGGATGTTTCCGGACAATCCCTGAACTGGTTTTGGGAACCCTGGTTTTTCGAGTTCGGATACCCTGACCTGCAAATCGATTCAGCGACTCAGGATGACAATAAAATTCAGGTGGAGGTCAGGAAAAAAGGGAGCCTGCCGGTTCCCGTCTCCTTGATCCTGACTTTTGAGAGCGGTCGTACGGTTCAACTTGACGAGTCGGCTGGAATATGGGCAGATGGCAGGGAAAAGCTAAGTATATTTCACGAAACGAAACAGAAACTAACAAAAGTGGAAGTAGATATTTCCAGGGTTCCGGACAGTGACCGCAGCAATAACATTTTCCTTGTCAAGGATTAATGCAGTAACCTCCCAATTGTAAAGTCATCAACCTGGATTTTCCGGATCAGGAGGTTTATCCTTTATTCCTGAAACAGGCAGTTCCTGTGGAAGTGCTTTAACCCCTGTTCGACCAGTGTGTTGCTTCATTTTTTATACTGATTATAAATTACTTAAGTCCAGAATTTGATGGGTAATATGTTCGTAAATTTGTAGTAAATAAAACCTAAAAACCATGGATAAACTGTTTAGAAAAGATGCATTTAATTACCACGCACTGGGACGACCCGGTAAGCTGGAGGTAATACCAACAAAACCCTATTCCACACAACGCGATCTTTCCCTGGCCTACACACCCGGTGTGGCCGATCCTTGCCTGGCCATTGCCAAGAATCCGGAAGATGTGTATAATTATACGGTCAAGGGAAACCTTGTAGCAGTTATCTCCAATGGAACGGCTGTTCTCGGTCTGGGTAATATAGGCCCCGAGGCAGGGAAGCCAGTTATGGAAGGAAAAGGCCTGTTGTTCAAGATTTTTGCTGATATAGATGTTTTTGATATTGAGATTGATGAAACCGATCCTGAGCGGTTTATCCAGGCTGTGAAGGCCATTGCGCCAACATTTGGGGGAATCAACCTCGAGGATATCAAGGCACCGGAGTGTTTCGAAATTGAGAACCGCTTGAAAGATGAACTGGATATCCCTGTCATGCATGATGATCAGCATGGTACTGCTATCATCACCTCCGCCGGACTGCTGAATGCGCTTGAAATCGTCAATAAGCGAATAGAAGATATTAAGATCGTGGTCAACGGGGCAGGGGCGTCTTCTATATCATGTACCAGCCTGTATATCAAGTTGGGTGCCCGGCCTGAAAATATCATCATGTTCGATAGTCGCGGTCCGTTAACAAAAGATCGCACTGACCTGAATGAGACCAAAAGACAATTCGCTATAGATACAAAAGTGCGCAACCTTTCCGAAGCGATGGTTGGAGCGGATATGTTCCTGGGTCTTTCTGTCGGAAATGTGGTAAAAAAGGAGATGTTATTATCTATGGCAGAAAACCCGATCGTGTTTGCCCTGGCTAATCCCACACCGGAAATTGCTTATGATGTAGCCATCGGCACAAGAAGTGATATTGTAATGGCTACGGGCAGATCCGATTTTCCGAACCAGATCAATAATGTGCTGGGCTTCCCATTCATCTTTCGTGGTGCACTTGATGTCCGGGCGACCGAAATCAATGATGAAATGAAACTGGCAGCCTCCAAAGCGCTGGCTCAACTTACCAAGGAACCGGTACCTGAAGAGGTCAATATTGCATTTAAAATACAAAATCTAAAATTTGGCAGGGAGTACATCATTCCAAAACCCACCGATCCCAGGCTGATTGAAACAGTAGCCCCTGCAGTTGCAAAGGCGGCAATAGAAACAGGCGTTGCCCGCAAGAAAATAAAAGACTGGAAGGCTTATAATATAGAACTTGAAAAACGTCTGGGCATCACCAATAAATTACAACGTCAGATGCGAGCCACCTGTGTACGCAGTCCAAAAAAGGTAGTGCTTGCGGATGCACAACATTACAGGGTGCTTAAAGCAGCTGAAATTGTATGGAACGAAAAACTGGCCAGACCCATATTACTGGGTGATGACGATGTGATAAAAAGCATGATCAGCGAGAATGAACTGGAGCTGGAAGGTGTTGAGATCATTGATAATAAATCGGAGTCTCAAAAATCAAAAAGAAGGGAATTCGCCGATATATTGTTTGAAAAGCAAAAACGCAATGGCATCAACAAAATTGCTGCCCTGGATATGATGCTCCACAGGAACTATTTCGGTCCCATGCTGGTGGAGACCGGTTATGCTGATGCCGTTCTGCTGGGCCTCACAAGGAACTATCCGGACAGTATTAAATCCGCCTTGCATGTCATCGGTAAAAGGGAGAATATCAAAGCAGCCAGTGCCATGTATATCATCAACACAAAGGAAGGGCCCTTGTTCCTGAGTGATTGTGCGGTGACAAAACAACCTACAGCGGAAGAGTTAATAGATATTATCCATGCAACGGTTGAAGAAGTTAAAAGGTTCAAGATCGAACCCCGTGTTGCTCTTTTGTCGTATTCTAATTTCGGATCAGTGAAAAGTGAGCTGAATGATACCCTTCGCAATGTCGTTGAAGTCATGCACCGCGACTATCCTGATTTGATTATCGATGGGGAAATGCAGGCCAACCTGGCATTGGATATCGAATTAAGAGAAGAGCTGTTTCCTTTTACCAAATTGAACGGCAAAAATGCCAATATTCTCATTTTCCCGAGTTTGTCTTCTGCCAATATCGCCCATAAACTATTGATGGAACTCTCGGATTCGGAAGCCATTGGCCCCGTTTTGAACGGAATGAATAAACCGGTTCATGTACTCAGGCAGGGAAGTAGTGTAAAGGAAATCGTCGATATGATCATGGTTTCCGTCATGGATGCTTTGAAAATCTGAAATCGTAGGAACTAAATAAGTCACTTATTGCTATTGTCTTTTGCAGTAGCATAATCCCTTTTTCTTTACTTTGTAGGATGATCATGGAAACCATTCCGCGGCTCTTTGAAGAGAGCCTGAAGAAATACGGTCAAAATCCTCTTATCAGGGAAAAAAAGGATGGCAGCTATCAATCCATTAGTTACCGTGAGGTTCATGCGTATGTCCAGCATTTGGCAAGTGCTTTGCTTGACCTGGGAATTGCAAAAAATGACAGGGTTGCACTCATCTCGGAAGGAAGATCGGAATGGCTCATTTCTGAACTGGCCTTGCTGTATTGTGGCGCTATAGTCGTTCCCCTGTCCAATAAACTGACTGAGGCTGAAGAGTTGCGATTCAGGTTGCAACATTCCGGATGCAGGTATATCATTGTTTCCGGTCAGCAGGCAGAGAAGATCAGGTCGCTGATGTCCCAGGTAAAAAACCTGGAGAAGCTTATCCTGTTCGATAATGAACCTGGTAAATCTGACAATGAAATATTATATGATGATCTGCTTCAACAGGGTAAAGCATTTTTGCCGCAGTGGAAAGCGATATTGCAGGAAAGGTGGATGAACATAAAGGGCGACGACATGGCCACGATTTCCTATACCTCGGGAACCACTGCCGATCCAAAAGGGATCATGCTTACGCATCTCAATTACATCACCAATCTGGAACAAGCCAATTCCCTTATTGATGTTCCACCATGGTATACCACCCTGCTCATCCTTTCATGGGACCATTCATTTGCTCATACGGTTGGCCTCTATGTGATGATCCGTAACGGAGCCAGTCTCGCTGTGGTTGCACAAGGTAAAACGCAGCTTGAAACCCTCCGCAATATACCTTTAAACCTGAAAGAGGTCAGACCGGTATTTATGCTCAGTGTACCCGCACTGGCCCGGAGTTTCAGGAAAAATATTGAAAAAGGTGTAAAAAGTAAAGGAAAATTCATGTTCAGGTTGTTTCAGCAAGCCCTGAAAGTCTCATACAAGTATCATGGAAACGGATATGACCCCAAGACCTTGCAACAAATGTTGCTTGCTCCTTTGGTAAAATTATACG
>JARRQC010000122.1:0-5887 GCA_037382165.1 bacterium
ACGGATGTACCTGCGCAGGTAGATCTTACCGCTACGGACAATTGTGACGGTGACATAACCGTTAGCCCGACTTCCGTTGTCACCCCGGGCAGTACAAATTGCCCGAATGATTATGTGGAAGTTCGCACCTGGACCTTCACCGATGCAGCCGGTAACAGCAGCAGTGTCAGCCAGACCATAACGGTACTGGATGTAACACCGCCCGTGCTTACCGCCATTTCGGACCCTATTGTTCTCCGGCCTCCGAATCATAAGTACAGTACCATTTCCTTAAGCGATGTGGTCCAGTCAGTAACTGACAATTGTGAGGAGCTGACCATTGACGATGTACATATCACCAGCGTGAGCAGCGATGAAGTAGAAAACGCCATGGGTGACGGAGACGGCAACACATGGGATGATATTCTATTTACAGGAAATGATTGCTCATCAGTTGATCTTCGCAGGGAACGCCAGGGCGGCGGCAATGGCAGGGTCTATACTGTAAACCTTTCTGTTTCAGATTGTGTTGGCAATACTGCCACGGCATCTGCGGAGGTACATATACCCCATGATGACGATGATGAATACGCTGTAAATGACGGAACAACCTATTCCAATTATTCCGTCGATTGCAACAAGTCACGCCTGGTTTCCTTTACGGAAGAGGATATTCTGTTAACGAATTATCCTAATCCATTCAGTGGTACCACGACCATCAAATTCATGATCGACGAAACGAAGTATACCACCCTCAAAGTATATGATATATATGGCAAGCTGGTGGCTACTTTGTTCGATGATCAGGCACAAGCCGGAAAGCAATACGCGTTCCCGTTCAAAGCCGGGAATGATGCCAGTGGTATATATTTCTATCATCTGAAGAGCGGTAACGATATAAGTGCCGTGCAAAAGATGATCCTTATGAAATAGTCACTTTTCGACCCATATTAAAAGGGAACCTCAGGGTTCCCTTTTTTTATTACTGAAAAACGACGTGATGTTAATCAGGGTGGACTTTTCGAATTGACTCCCGGAAGCTATCATAGTCCGGAGGTGCATTCGGCAGTGTTGTTCTTGTAGGTATTATCCGTACCACCTTCATCCACAATGTCACATTCCAGGTTCTCAAGTGCCGTGTTGTTGAACACATGATTGTTACTTGAATACATGTCCAGCATAATACCTGTCAATGCATTGGCATTGGCAGTATTGTTCGGACCGACCGTATTGTAATGTCCGCCATCATCAAGCCAGATACCACGGAACCCGTTCTCATTCACCACGTTGTTCTTTACTATATTGTGGTCGCAGGAGTTATCTCCCTCCGGCCAGCTATTTAACATGATGCCCGCGTTATTCCATATTGGATTTTCGACGACATAATTACCATTGATCACGTTGTAATCACTGTTGAATTGAAGCCCGACACAGGTCAAACCAGTAATCCCGGTGACAGTGTTGTTCAGTATCATATTATTATTACTTGTAAAACCATCATCTAAATAGGTTGCACATAAAATTCCCCAATAAACATTTGAAACCTGGTTATTCTTGATGGAAGCCCCATTTGATCTCCAGTAAACAATACCGGCATCTCCTTCAAAACCCGATCCTGAAATTGAATTTTGGATGAATTCTCCGCCTTCAACCCTATCGGCAAAAATGGCAAAAAGAGCATCAGGTATAATAATTTTGAACTTTTGAATTTTCACACCATTAGCATCACTATTCAGAAAAAATCTTCCGTTTAGAGTGACATCACCAATTGCCTTAATATTTAAATCAGGCTTATAAACAGTTAATATTTCATTATAAATACCTGTTTTTACCAATACATTTCCTCCTTCGCAAACCGCATCGATCGCTTCCTGGATGGTTGGAAAATCATCAGGCACCATCGCCGTTTCGACGCATTCGCGCTGACTGTTCTCACTGAGCAGGGCCAACCTGGCCTCATTGGAGGCAATCAGTTCATTAATAGCAGCCATATCCGGTTTATACGCCACCGGGGATTCTTTCACCATCTCAACAGTTGGGCTTAAAGCCTGATTGTCAGGTGAAACGTTTGTTTTTTTCTGGCAACTGGTAAAACAAGCAGTTGCCGCAAGAATTGTTACAAAAATGAATGTCTGTTTCATGATGTTAAGTTTTAAGATTATACAATTTGGATGCAACACATTGGACATCAACCTTTGATAATAAGTTTACGATCTGGTCCCGGTTAGTATCCTGAAATTATCATGTGTAAAGGTCCTGTACCAAATTGAAAATGTCTATCTCCATTGTAACATGTTTGTGCTCATATGTAACA
Organism: bacterium; assembly: GCA_037382165.1. Taxonomy (GTDB): domain Bacteria; phylum Bacteroidota; class Bacteroidia; order Bacteroidales; family F082; genus JAADID01. Next base: position 2,294 of record JARRQC010000122.1, read on the forward strand.
AAATCAATTAAAGCAAGCACTTCCAGTTCAATTTAGCGATTGAATAAGGGGAAAAGTGAGCAGCAACCGTATGAACGCCAGAAGAGTCATTTCATTCATTATTGAATTCATTGACATAGCCGAGGCCGTTTATTGGATAGTGACAGGTTGAATGTTAAATTAATTTCGGTCAAAACACCCGTCGCTTCCTTATTTCTTTTGTACCTTGTAACTTCATAAAATGAAATACCCGTATCAATTAAAAACATCTTATCATGCCCAATCGCAGACCGTTTGACCACCTGGTCAGCAACAAATTCAAAGTGGAGATCGAAGGGGTGACCGTCGGTGCCTTTACCGCCTTTGAAGGAATAGAAGTGGAAACCGATGTCGTTACTTTTGATGACGGTGACGACCTGCTCATGCGGAAACGCCCCGGACGCACCAACTACAAGAACCTCGTGCTGAAACGCGGTTATATCAACACCGATGAGCTCTGGAACTGGTATAAGGCTGTGCTTGACGGAAAACTCGAGCGCAGATCCGGCTCTATCATTTCTCTTGCTGACGATGGCACAGAGATCGTCAGGTACAATTTCTTTGAAGGCTGGCCCTGCCGCTGGAAAGGATTTGAGTTTGATGCTTCCAAAAAGGGCACCCTGGTGGAAGAGCTCGAAATCGCCGTGGAAAAGGTAGAAAGAGGGTAATATCAAGTTCACCTTTAAAACCAAAGGATTTGAGATTGATCGAAGATCAGCTGGAAAAGCGTTTACGAAAGATACTCGACAAGGATATCCTCCTGTCAAAAGGGCCGTTTGTCGTTAAAAAATACACCGGCATCCAGCCTGAAGTCAACATACATGCCGGCAAGCTGATAGATTTTGAAGGACGTATGGATGATGGAGCCAGGGTTGCACGGAAACCGGTACAGGGCCATTCCACATTCAAAGGTTTCGAAGAAGATCGCCCTGGACGCATCAAAATAGCAATCACTTGTACATCAGGCAATTACAAGCTGCTGCAGAATATCTGCAGTAAACTGTCCGTCAGCGTCCTAAGTGAATTACAACTCCTACCCAAGATTCCGCTCGGGGCATCCGGAAAAGATACCGAAAAACTTGAATTTGTTGATTTCACCAAAACCTTACACCGTATAAAATTCACCCATGAGCAGGGAGCTGACCATGCTTTCTTCAAAGGCAAACTCATCTTCCACCTCAACGGCTTCATTCATGTATATCTTACACGACGTGGAGGTTTCAGATCAAGGGCTGTCACGGGAGACCGGATAAAGACCCGGAAGATCACCACCCCTGCGATGAAAAGGTCGTTAAATCCCCGTAAAAAATCCTGAGCGGAAAAAGAACCTCTGGTCCATCACTTGTTTTTTCCGGTTTGAGGATTGTAAAACGAGCGGTTGATTATTTATCTCCACCGGCCCATGATTACCCTCCAGCCTTTCATTCCTGAACTAATTTTCCTCACCATTGTTGTAGGAAATGTATTTAACGTTCCGGGATTTCACATCCGTATTTTTAACTAAATTTGCCGCCCCAAATAAAGACCTGCTGAAAAGATTGGAAAACCGGGTAACAGAACAACCGAATGTCATCAGATAATAAACATAAATTACAAGCCATCAGGCATCTGACCCCATCGACCTATGTTTTGGAAATGGAACGCAGGGGAATGGAATTCGAAGCCGGTCAGCATATATTACTTGGAAATACAGACAGTATTCACAAGCGGGAATATTCCATTTACAGTGGCACCGGGGATGAGAAACTCGAAGTGCTTGTCAAGGAAGTGGAAGAAGGAATGGTCTCCAAACAGTTGAAAAAACTGACTGAAGGTAGTCTTCTGGAAATAGAAGGACCCCTGGGATTTTTTTCCATCGATCCGGAACTGATCCGTCAGCAGAAAAAATTCCTCTTCATTGCAAGCGGTACGGGGATTGCCCCTTTCCACAGCATGATCAAAAGTATTCCGGAACTTGATTATACACTGCTTCATGGTGTGAAATACGCAAATGAAGCCTATGAAAGGGAAACTTATGACAGTGACCGGTATATCCTTTGCACCAGCCGAGATGAGAAGGGTGATTTTCACGGCCGGGTCACGGACTACATCAAGGAACACGATTTTGACAAGGATACCGTTTGCTATTTCTGCGGCAACTTCAACATGATCCGCGAAGCGATGAACCTGCTGGAGAAAAAAGGCATACCGCCTTCCCAGCTCCATGCAGAAGTTTACTTTTAATCATCCTGTGTACCTTTGCACATCCGACAGGGAAACCGAATAAGATAAGAAAAGCATGAAATACCACCTCGTACAGTTGGGATGCCAGATGAACATTTCTGATGGGGAAAGGGTACAACAGGTACTTGACCGGATGGGATTTGTTCCAACCGATCACGAGGAGGAGGCCAACCTTTTAGGCGTAATTGCCTGCAGCGTTCGACAAAAAGGGATCGACAAGGTCTATTCTAAAATTGACAAATGGAATAAATGGAAGAACGACCGGAATCTCATCACCTTTGTTTCGGGTTGTGTCCTGCCAGCCGACAGGGAGCGGTTCCTTAAGCTCTTTGACATGGTATTCCCGATGAGCGACCTGCCTGAATTCCCTGAAATGATCAGCCAATATGGGATAGTTACTGCCGCAGGCCTCCAGGTACATGACAATGGTTTTAAGGACCTCAGGTCATCTCTGAAATCCAATTCCGGTTCCAACGGTCATTCCTTCAAAATAACAGAAACACCTGCAAGAAGGCATGAAAAAAGCCTTTTACGTCCCGATAAAGGCATTGATGAATTCTGGCATATTTCACCCAAATACAGTTCTGGCTTTGAAGCTTATATTCCCATACAGAATGGCTGCAATAAGTTCTGCACCTTCTGCGCGGTGCCTTATACACGGGGACGCGAAGTATCGAGACCTTCATCTGAGATATTGGCTGAATTGAAAACCCTCGTCGAAAAAGGATATAAGTCGATCACCCTCCTGGGGCAGAACGTCAATTCCTATGGCCTTGACAAAAAGGGGGAAGAGTTAACATTTGCGGAGCTGCTGGAAGAAATTGGCAAATATGGCGATATTTCAAACCGTGATTTCTGGGTTTATTTCACTTCCCCACATCCCAGGGATATGGGTGATGATGTACTGGAAGTGATTGCCGCCCACAGCTGTCTTGCAAGGCAAATCCATTTGCCGGTGCAGTCTGGGGATGATGGCGTACTGGTCAGGATGAACCGAAAGCACAGCATGGAAAAATACCGGGAGATCGTGCACTCCATCCGCCGTTTATTGCCCGAGGCAACACTTTTCACAGATATTATCGTCGGTTTTACCGGCGAAACAGAGGAAGAGTTTGAACATACCCGTGAGATCATGGCGGAGTTCAAATACAATATGGCCTATATCGCGCAATACTCTCCCCGGCCCGGGGCTGCCAGTTCAAGGTGGAAAGATGATATTCCCAAAGAGGTCAAAAAATTACGCTACCACGCCCTTACGGAAGAGTTGATGAAACATTCCCAGGCCTATAACAACAACCTGATCGGTAAATCCATGAAAGTTCTGGTACGTGGTGAAGACCGTAAAGAAGGTTT
>JARRQC010000122.1:5899-12630 GCA_037382165.1 bacterium
TTAAAGATCATTGTCAGATTTCCGTCCAGCGATACAGGTCTCATCGGTCAGTTTGTCAATGTTAAGATCACATCTGCCGTACCATTTTCAATGGAAGGAGAGCTGTCAGGTATAATGGCAAAAATACCCCTGCCGGCAGCTGAGGGCTGAACATACTAAACGGGTTGGTTTCGGAGGAATTTAAATGAAAAAAGTCGCTTTCAAAACACTGGGCTGCAGGCTCAACCTGTATGAAACAGATGCCCTGGCATCCCAGTTTGCCAAAGGTCCCTACGAGATTGTGGATTTTGAAAAGGAAGCCGACATCTACGTCATCAATACCTGCACAGTCACGGGCCAGAGCGACCAGAAATCACGACAGGTCATCAAACAGGCCGAACGGTCCAATCCCAATGGCATTACCATTGTAACCGGCTGTATGGCTACCCATTACAAAGAAAAGCTTTCCGAAAACCAAACCATCGATTACGTCGTCGACAACGACCACAAGACATCCATATTGTCGCTTGTGGACGCCCATTACCGCGGGGAGCTTGTCTCTCCCGACCAGTTTGAGCGGGATGTTTTTAATTTCGATCCCGCCAGCGACACCTTTCACACCCGGAGTTTCATCAAGATCCAGGATGGCTGTGACAACTTCTGCACTTTTTGTATTGTTCCCAAAGTCCGGGGACGCGCCATCAGCAGGAACCCGGAGGATATTTTTGAGAATATCCGAAAAGTAATCGATTTCGGATTCAAAGAGATCGTGCTGACCGGTGTGAATATCGGACGTTACCAGCACGGCACTTATGATTTTGAAAAGCTCGTTGAAGCAATTCTTGATATACCCGGTGATTTCAGGGTACGTATTTCTTCCATTGAGCCGGATGGTTATTCGGATAGTTTTTTCAGGCTTTTTCAAAATCCTAAACTCACTCCCCACATGCACATTTGTCTTCAGAGCGGCTCCGAGGATATATTGCTGAAAATGCGCCGCATGTATACTGCAAGGGAATTTGAAGACATCGCTTTGAAATTGAAAAGGGATTATCCCGATTTCAACCTCACCACTGACATTATTGTCGGCTTCCCCGGAGAAACAGAAGAAGATTTCGGGAAAACGAAAGAAATGGTTGAACGTATCGGGTTTGGCCATATCCATACTTTTAAATACAGCATACGTAGTGGGACACGCGCAGAAAGATTGCCGGATCATGTACCTGAAAAACTAAAAACCCGGCGCAGTGAGATCATTCGCGAGGCTGCGGAAAAATCAAAGAGAAGATACCGGGCGGGCTTTGTCGGCAAAACCCAGCGGGTGCTTGTTGAAACCATCACGGCAGAAGGTTACGCCAGGGGATATGGAGAACATTATGTGCCGGTAATCATTAAAAATAAAAACCTGGAAAAGAACACTTTCTATCGTGTGACTATCACCGGCCTGGAAGCAGGCGAAGACCCCGTATTATCAGCCAAGATTCATGTCACTTAGCTTCGTACAAAGCGTCAGTTCCTATATTAATCCGCTTAACCTTTTCAATAAATCAAAAATTATTGTACCTTTGCCGGCTCAAATTTCATCAAACAAAAAATAGATTATGGCTAACCATCCATCTGCTCTTAAACGCATCAGGCAAAACGAATCGAGAAGACTGCACAACCGCTATTTCCAAAAATCTACGCGAAATGCAGTAAGGAAATTCAGGACACTGGACAACAAAAAGGAGGCCACGGAGCAATTGCCCAAACTGTATGCAATGATCGACAAGTTGGCAAAGCGTAACATGATCCATAAGAACAAGGCAGCCAATTTAAAATCCAGCATTACAAGGTTCGCTAACAGCCTGTCGTAACAATATGTAAAGATGATTTGAACCGGGTACCCAGGGTATCCGGTTTTTTTATGTCCTTGATCTCCTGTTTTTCAAAATATGCCGCGAATTTTCCGGCGATGGCTACCCCCTGCAAAAGGTAAAATGATTACCTTTATAGCAAACCAAATTGATATGAAATCGTTCACCAACAGGGTGCCCATCAGCCATTGGGCAGAAGAGGACCGTCCCCGGGAAAAATTACTGATCAAAGGAAAAGGCCAGCTTTCAAAGGCTGAACTCATCGCCATTTTGATCGGTTCAGGAAGCCGTGAGGAATCTGCCGTTCAACTTGCCAAAACAGTACTCAACAGCGTACAAAACAACCTGGCAGAGCTTGCCCGCCTGACCGTAACGGATCTGCTAACGATCAAAGGTATCGGTGAGGCACGGGCGCTGACCATCATCGCTGCGCTCGAACTGGGCAAACGGCGTCTGTCAGAAGAGGTCCTGACGAAAAAGAAGATACGTTCCAGTGAGGATGTTTTCCATTATCTCTTTCCCGATCTGTCCGACAAACATTATGAGGAGTTCTGGATACTACTTCTGGACCGGGCCAACCAGGTAATTGGCAAAAAGAACATCAGCGAGGGTGGTATATCAGGAACCGTCGCCGATCCCAAAAAGATATTTCGGCTCGCACTGGATTACAAAGCCTCTGCGATCATCATGGCACACAATCATCCATCCAATAACCTGAAGCCCAGCAACAATGATATCGAACTGACCAAAAAACTGAGATCAGCCGGAAAACTACTCGATATGGAAGTCCTGGACCACCTGATCTTCGGCCACGATTCGTATTACAGTTTCGCGGATGAAGGGATGATGTGAGAGGAATGTGAATTATGAATGATGAATGGGGACCGGGGACGGTGGAAGGAGGGCCGGGGATCAATATCCCTTACCACTTACACCCGAATTGACCAACACGCTCCAAACTCAAAATCCCATTCATAGCAATTTCACACAAATTATCGGATATTTGCCTTTTCAATCCTTCAATCAGCAGATTTACCCGCATGATCAAGATCCTGACCATTATTGGTGCCCGTCCGCAAATAATCAAGGCTGCCGCGCTAAGCCGTGCCATACGCAACCACTTCAGCGATAAAATCCTTGAAGTCATTGTCCATACCGGTCAACATTATGATGAAAAAATGTCCCAGATCTTTATTGACCAACTGGGACTCCCGGCTCCGGACTATAACCTGAATATCGGTTCTGCCTCACATGGCCGCCAGACAGGAAGAATGATAGAAAGTATCGAAGAAGTGCTGCAGGAAGAAAATCCTGATTATGTTGTCATTTACGGGGACACCAACAGCACCCTGGCAGGATCGGTAGCCGCCTCAAAACTTCATATACCCGTGGTGCACATTGAAGCGGGACTGAGGTCATTTAACAAATCCATGCCGGAAGAGATCAACCGAATTGTCTGTGACCATCTTTCCACACTGCTTTTCTCTCCCACGCAGACAGGATATGACAACCTCATCCGGGAAGGCTTTTCAATAAATCAGGACAGACCATTTACGCCCGACAATCCAGGCATCTACCACTGTGGTGATGTGATGTACGATAACAGTATCTTCTTCAAAGAAATGGCCGGCAAGCAAAGCCAAATACTTGAAGAACAAGGCCTGACCCGGGCGCCTTTTATCCTGGGCACCATTCATCGTGACAACAATACCGATCAGCCCGGGCGACTCAAGGCCATCTTCAGTTCGCTTGCCTACATTTCCGACAAGCACGATATCCCTGTCGTGCTCCCCTTACATCCCAGGACATCCAAAGCATTGGAAAAATCACCTGAACTGGCAGCCAAACTGAAAAATACGCCGGGATTACGCATACTCCCCCCTGTTTCATTCCTCGACATGGTCATGCTTGAAAGTAACTGCAAACTGGTCATGACCGATTCCGGAGGTGTTCAGAAAGAAGCCTATTTCTTTGAGAAACCTTGTATCATCCTGCGGTCTGAGACGGAGTGGACGGAGATCGTCGATGCAGGCGCCGGTATAATCACCGATGCGGATCCGGAACGGATTAAAAACGCTTTTCTTCATTTCACCACCACCGGTTTGAAACTGAACTTCCCACAGATCTTCGGAGACGGCAAAGCCGCGGAATTCATTTGCCGGCAGCTGTTGGAGAACAGATGAAGAGATGAGTGAGAGTCGGTAGTTGGCAGTCAACAGTCTCTAAATCTGTCCGCCCCGCACCTCGCACCTCATACCGTGCAACCTGCAAAAAAGTGCTGTCTTTTCAATCAGGCAAAGCCGGTGAAAATCCTCCAGCATAGGGCCTGAAAGCAAGTAATTGGGTTTTTCGTATGTAAGCTATCCCTCGTCGCTTCGCTTCCCGCGGGATGACAGGTAGCAGAGATTCCCAGGATCTAATCACTGCAACCCATTTGTCCAGGTACGCGAAGAATCCATGCGCCAGAGAAATTACCCTCATACTCTCTTATCTTCATTTCCAAATTTCCCCATCTCCCATTGCCAGTATCAGAATTATTACTATTTTTGCGCTCCCATTTTTGGGACTTAACAATCAATTATTTAACAAATTAAATTATGAACCAGTACGAAACCGTTTTCATTTTAACTCCCGTTTTATCTGAAGACCAGATGAAGGAAGCGGTAAAGAAGTTCGAGGATTTCCTCACCAACAAAGGTGCTGAATTCGCGAATCGCGAGAACTGGGGTATGCGTAAATTGGCTTATCCCATCCAGAAGAAGTCCAGCGGATTTTACCAGGTATTCGAATACAAATGTGATCCTGCCATTATCGCTGACCTCGAGTTGAATTTCAAACGCGATGAGCGTATTTTACGCTTCCTTACCGTAAAACTCGACAAGCATGCCATTGCTTATAACGAGAAAAGGCGTAAAAAACAAAAAGAGAAGGTTGCAGAACCTAAGGAAGCTTAATTATTCATTCACCTAAAAACCATTAAATCATGGCACAAGGAAGAGGAAACAGTGACATCAAATATTTGACCCCCATCGCGGTCGATACCAAAAAGAAAAAATACTGCCGTTTCAAGAAAAGCCGTATCAAATATATCGATTACAAGGATCCGGATTTTCTTTTGAAATTCGTCAATGAGCAGGGCAAGTTGCTCCCGCGCCGCATCACCGGCACATCAACGAAGTACCAGAAAAAAGTGGCCCAGGCTGTGAAACGTGCCCGCCACCTGGCATTGATGCCTTACGTTGCTGACTTATTAAAATAAAAGGAGGTAAGACAATGGAAATAATTCTCAAACAAGATGTAACAGGATTAGGTTACAAGAACGACCTCCTGACTGTAAAAGACGGTTATGCCAGGAATTATCTGATACCTAAGGGTATAGCTGTAATTGCAACCCGGGCGGACAAGAAACAGCTTGAAGAACTGAAAAAGCAGCAGGCGTTCAAAGAAGAAAAGATCAAAAATGAAGCCGAAACTGTTGCCAAGGCACTTGAAGGCCTGGAATTGAAAGTAGGTGTAAAAGCCGGCACAACAGGCAAGATTTTTGGTTCCGTTAACAATATTGTAGTTGCCAATGCCATCCAGGAACAGAAGAATATCGAGATTGACAGAAAATCGGTTATTCTTGATGACGACCATATCAAGGAAGTTGGCAAATACAAGGCAAAAATCAGGCTTCACAAAGAAGTAGAAGTGGATATCGACCTGGATGTCGTTGCCGAGTAAACAAGCAGATATTTTATAATTTTAAACCCTCCCGAAGTTATTCAGGAGGGTTTTTTTATTTTTTCCCTATGATCAGTAAAGCCAGGATCAAAACCATCACCTCACTGAAAACGGCCAAATACCGTAAACAGTTAGGGCTTTTTGTTGCTGAAGGTTCGACAAATGTCCTTGACTTCACTTCCAGCGAACTGAAAGCCAGGGAGATATACGGCACGGCAAAATGGATTGAAAAGCATGGCAGCAGGCTCTTGCATTTGCCTGTCATCGAAGCCACCGGTCCGGAGCTGAAGAAGATGTCCAGTCTGAAAACACCTCCGGAAGTCATCGGCGTATTTGAAATACCATTTTACCCCACACCGGAATTAAATTCAATTGATGATCTGGCTCTGATGCTGGACGACATCAGGGATCCGGGTAACCTGGGCACCATCATCCGTACTGCCGACTGGTTTGGTATTCGTCACATCATGTGTTCTGAACATACAGTAGATGCCTACAACCCCAAAGTGGTTCAGGCCAGTATGGGGTCTCTGGGCAGGGTAAGGATCTACTATGGTGCGTTACATGAGATCCTGTCTGCTAAACCTGACTACCTGAAGGTTTTTGGCGCGGTTTTGCACGGTAAAAATATTGATGAGATAGCCAAACCTCACCGCGGTATTATTATGATCGGTAATGAATCCCGAGGTATAAGTGATGAACTCATTAAAAAGGTAGATGAAAAAATAACAATCCCCAATTTGCCCCTGCCTGGTGGATCCTCCGCAGAATCACTCAATGCATCCATCGCTGCAGCAATCATCTGCTATGAATTCAGGAGGCAATCCCTGAAATGAGTATCCTTATTCATAATTGCATAAAAATAACTGCCGGATACGAAAGGAATTGAACTTATCTGCCGGATTAGTGTTATTTTTGCAGAGATAAAACACACGCTTATGTTGTTTTTCAAAATATTACTCATATCAGTTGTTTTCCTGGCACTTGCTTTTGCAGGATTTGCAGTAAAGATGTTCATCAAGAAAGACGGTGAGTTCAAAAAGCAGTGTTCTTCGGTGGATCCCAAGACGGGTCAGCGTGTCGGCTGCGTTTGCGATGGAGAGGGGTCCGGAGCTTGCGAAAACCGGGACAATGATATCGTTTCAAAAATTAAGATCGAACCTTTGCAAGTCG
>JARRQC010000122.1:12635-13385 GCA_037382165.1 bacterium
ACGCTTATCTAACCAGGTCAGGCTTTGCGGAAATCCTCTTTACCAGCACCGCAAATTGGACAGAACCAGTCTTCAGGCAAGTCCTCAAAAGCTGTCCCCGGCGGGATCCCATTCTCGGGATCTCCAACAGCAGGATCGTATTCATAACCACAGACCTCGCATTCATAACTGCTCTGATTTTCACCACGATCATGTACATCTCCTGGTGTCTCAAGTTCGTCTTTAGGTATATAGGTAGGTGCATTTTTGGGTGCCATCCCATGCTTTACATCCCGGTAATAGCTGTAAGTCAAAGGGTCTTTCTCACCATCTATCAGCTCGCTGTTCAACAGTTTACCTATGAATATCACATGGGTATCCAGCTCAATCTCCTGTTCAACTTCACACTCAAACCAGGCAATACAGTTTTCCGTAACGACCGGAGCACCCGTTGTTCCTGTAAAATGCTCAATCTCCTTGAATTTATCCACACTGTCACTGCTGTTATATCCGAACAGGCCGATCAGGTCGGCATTCTCCTCTTTTTCGATGACGGAAATGGAGAAGGCACCGCCTTTACGGATAAAGCCCACAGAATGGTTATCCTTACTGCAACTGATGGCAAAACGGGCAGGCTCCGCAGTAACCTGAAATACCGTATTGGCTACATATCCTACTTTTCTTCCCTCCCACGCTGCGGAAACAATGTAGAGACCATAGGTGACCTTGAAAAAAGCTTCGAAATTCATCTTTTAATTTTTAACTGCTACT